>JAZOBV010000040.1:0-22974 GCA_045596145.1 Candidatus Pelethomonas sp. | reverse complement strand
ACCAGCTATCAAATAGATGGTGCAACCTCTGCCGCGTCAGCGTCACAGAACAAATAAAATCAACAAACCCCAATTTGAAGATCTGTCAGAAAATAGTTAATCTACTCACCAAAAGAAAGGTCAAGGTGTCACCATGGGCTTCGTCCACCTTCATGTGCATACGGAATACAGCCTTCTGGACGGTTTCTGCCGCATTGATGGTCTTGCCAAGCGCGTCAAAGAGCTGGGGCAGACCGCCGTTGCGGTGACCGATCACGGCGTGATGTACGGCGCGATCGACTTTTACCGCGCCTGCAAAAAAGAGGGAATCAAGCCGATCATCGGCTGCGAGGTCTACGTCGCTCCCGCAGGACGCACCCGGTTTGACAAGGTCCACGAGTTCGATTCCGAGAGCCGTCATCTTGTTCTGCTGTGCAAGAATGAGGAGGGCTACCGCAACTTGAGCTACATGGTCAGCAAGGCGTTCGCGGAAGGCTTTTATATCAAGCCCCGTGTGGATATGGAGCTTCTCCGCGCCCACAGCGGCGGGCTCATTGCGCTGTCCGCCTGTCTTGCCGGAGAGATCCCCAAGCGCATTCTGAATGGCAACTACGAAGCAGCAAAGGCTCACGCGCTGGAGCTGCGGGAAATCTTTGGAGAAGATAATTTCTACCTTGAGCTGCAGGATCACGGCATCCGCGATCAGATCGAGGTCAACCGCGCCCTGCTGCGCCTGTCGCAGGAAACGGGCATCCCTCTTGTCTGCACCAACGACTGCCACTACCTCGCCCCGGAGGACGCGGAGAGCCACGATGTGCTTCTCTGCATCCAGACCGGCAAGCTGGTGGAGGACGCAAACCGGATGCGCTACGAGCCCAGGAACTTCTACCTTCGCTCCACGGAGGAAATGGAAAAGCTCTTTTCCCAGTATCCGGACGCACTGACCAACACCGAGAAGATCGCCGAGCGCTGCAACCTTGAATTTACTTTCGGCAAATATCACCTGCCGGAATTTGCCGTTCCCGCAGGAGAAACCGCTCAGACCTATATCCGCAAGCTCTGTGAAGCGGGATTTGCAGAGCGGTACGGTGAGTCCAACCCGGAGTATCACGACCAGCTTGACTATGAACTGAACATGATCGAGAAAATGGGTTTTACGGACTATTTTCTCATTGTTTCCGACTTTGTACGCTACGCAAAGAATCGCGGGATCCCCGTTGGTCCCGGGCGTGGCAGTGCGGCGGGCAGCATGGTCAGCTACTGCCTGCACATCACCGACATTGACCCCATGCAGTACAGTTTGTACTTTGAGCGTTTTCTGAATCCGGAGCGTGTTTCCATGCCCGATATTGACATGGACTTTGGAGACACGCGGCGCGGTGAAGTGGTCGATTACGTCCGCGCCAAATACGGCGACGACCGCGTGGCACAGATCGTCACCTTTGGAACTATGGCAGCCCGCGGCGCGATCCGCGACGTTGGACGTGTTCTGAACATGCCCTATGCGGATGTGGACGCGGTTGCAAAGCAGGTGCCGACCACCCTGCACATCACCCTTGCCGACGCGCTGCGTCTGAGCAAGCCGCTGAAGGACATGTACGACAGCGACCCTCAGGTAAAAAAGCTCATCGACACCGCTATGGCACTGGAGGGTATGCCCCGCCACGCCTCCACCCACGCCGCAGGCGTGGTCATCACCAAAAACCCGGTCTACACCTATGTCCCCCTTGCCCGCAATGATGAGGCGATGGTCTGCCAGTACTCCATGGTCACGCTGGAGGAGCTGGGTCTTCTGAAAATGGACTTTCTTGGACTGCGCAACCTCACCGTTCTGGAGGACGCGGTGCAGATGGTGCGGAAGAAAAAGCCGGACTTCTCCATCTCGGATATTCCCGACTATGACGCGGACGTTTTCGAGATGCTGACCCAGGGCAAGACCGGCGGCGTGTTCCAGATGGAATCCGGCGGTATGACTGGGGTGTGCGTGGGACTCAAACCCCAGTCTATCGAAGATCTGACCGCTATCGTGGCACTCTACCGCCCCGGTCCTATGGAATCCATCCCCCGCTTCATCGCCTGCAAGCACGATCCCTCCCTCATCTCCTACAAGCACCCCGCCCTTGAGCCGATCCTGTCCGTTACCTACGGCTGTATCGTCTACCAGGAGCAGGTCATCGAGATCTTCCGCCGCCTTGCCGGTTATTCACTGGGTCAGGCGGATATGGTACGCCGCGCCATGAGCAAGAAGAAGGTCAAGGACATTGAGCGCGAACGAGGGGCGTTTGTCCACGGCGACAGCGAGCGCGGCATTGCCGGCTGCGCAGCCAACGGTATCAGCGCAGAGATCGCGGAAAAGATCTATGACGAGATCTATGATTTTGCCAACTACGCCTTCAATAAGGCCCACGCGGTCTGCTACGCCGTAGTCGCTTACCAGACAGCGTGGTTCAAATACCACTATCCCAGAGAATATATGGCGGCACTGCTCACCTCAGTGCTGGACTCCTCGGACAAGGTTTCCGAATATATCAACGAGTGCCGCAACATGGGCATCGCCCTGCTGCCACCGGATGTGAACCGCTCCTGCGACACCTTTACGGTTGAGGAGGAGGGTATTCGCTTCGGTTTGGTCGCCATTAAGAATATCGGCCGCGGTGTCATGGAAAGTATGGTCCGGGAGCGGGAAACCAACGGCGCGTTTACCGGATTTCAGGATTTCTGCGAGCGCATGTACAGCTACGATATCAACAAGCGCGCCGTTGAAAACCTGATCCGTGCGGGCGCGTTCGACTGCTTCGGCGCGCGGCGCAGCCAGCTTGTGGCGGTCCATGACAAGCTGATGGATTCCATCAGCGACAGCCGCCGCCAGAACGTCGAGGGACAGCTGGATTTCTTCAGTATGTCCGCCGCGCCTACGCTGCAGCGCAGCGTAGAACTGGTGCTTCCTGATGTCCCGGAATTTCCCATGGACGAACGGATGCGGCAGGAGCGCGAGGTCACAGGTCTCTACCTCTCCGGTCATCCTATGGATTCCTACCGCACGGCGGCAAAAGCACGGGGAGCAGTGTACATCAGCGCCATCAACGAGGATTTCGCGCAGGAGGGCGGCCCCCTGCAATTCTCCGATGGACAGGCGATCCTCGTCGGCGGCATGATCACCGCCTTTAAGACCAAGCCCACAAGGAACCAGAGCTTGATGGCGTATGCCACAGTGGAAGATGAAACATCATCCATCGAGATACTCTGTTTTTCCCGCACACTGGAGCGGCACCAGAGTATTTTGAAAGAAGGCAGCGCTGTACTGGTACAGGGCAAGCTCTCCGTGCGGGACGACAAGCCTCCCCAGATCATGTGCGATGCTGTATATCCGCTCAGCGGAGCGGAAGACGGCACCCTTCCTCTGCCCGGTGCATCCCCCCGCCCGCAAAGCCGCCCCGGTGTGCAGATTTTGGACGGCAAGATGCTGTGGATCCGCTTAAACAGTGAAAACCACCCTGCCCTGCCCCACATCAACCGTCTGATCGCCATGTTCCCCGGGAAAACCCCCGCCCGCATCTTCTTTACCGACACCGGAAAGCGGCTGGGTACCACCTGCCTTCTGGCTAAATCACTGGTGGACGAGCTGATTGAAGGTTTGGGGCAGGAAAACGTCGTCATCCAGTGAGGAAAAATTGCCATGAACTGGAAAGAAAGAAAAACTCACGAAATGCTGGGACAGACCGTGACCGTTGTGGTTGACCGCCCCATCGGATACCGCCACGGCGATACCGTCTACCCCGTCAACTACGGGTATCTCCCCGGTATATTTGCCGGGGACGGCGAGGAGCAGGATGCCTATATCCTCGGGGTCGGGAAGGCTGTGGAAAGCTTTACCGGAACGGTGGTCGGCGTGATCCGCCGTCACAACGACTGCGAGGACAAGCTGGTGGTCGCGCCGGAGGGCAGACTGTTCCATCAGGGCGAGATCGCAGAGCGTGTCCACTTTATCGAGCAGTATTTTATCAGCACCATCGACTGTCTGCTGCGCAAGTCCTGCGGCGTAGTCCCTTTCCGTTGGAACGGCGCAGAGTGGGAATTTTTGATCCTCCTGCAAACCAATCAATGCTGGAGCTTCCCGAAGGGCCACATGGATGCCGGAGAGACCGAGGAACAGACCGCGCTGCGGGAGCTGCGGGAAGAAACCGGACTTACCGCAGCGCTTATCCCCAACGCCCGCACAGAGCTCAGCTACGATGTGTCGCCTGTTACGAAGAAGCAGGTCGTTCTGTTCCTTGGAAAAACGGCAGGCGAACTGAACATACAGAAATCTGAGGTAAAGGAATACCGCTGGGTCAGAGAAAATGAACTGAAAGAGTATCTTTTCCCCGATTCTCTGACAGCGTGTAGGCATCTGCTCCAAAAAATGTAAATAAACAGAAGCAAGGGAGTACTGCAATGACTGCAATACTCCCTTGCCTGTTTCAGTTGCCTTGTCAGACAGCGGCAAAGACTATCATTTCGATGCTCGCCTCATTCGGCGATATTTCTACGGAAGATCTCTCTCGATCGTTTCCGGCGGGACATCCAGCACAGTCGGATCGCTCAAAAGCCTCACAAAGTACTTGATCACGCTGGCATAATAGAACCCGTCACAGATCCTTTCATCCAGATTGAATTTCAGATCCACATATTTTCTTTCCACGATCTCACCCTTTTCAATTTCCTCCGCCTTGCGCTTGCGGCCGTAAGCGCAAAACACAGGAACCGTTCCGAAATCATACAGATGATGGTAAACCGGCTTGATTCCCAGAGAACCCATACTGGTAAAATACACGCTGCCGTGGAAAGGGCTGACCTCCAGCAGGAACTGCGGGACAAGACCAAAATAATCCAGCGTTTTCAGAAGCCAGATCGCAAATTTCAGCAAAAGTCCGGGGATCATCATAAAGGCATCGACTGTATTGTCGGCATGGGTGTTTTCCATCTCGTCCTTTGCCTGTTCCACCTGCTCGTTGAATTTATGATACACATCAACAGCAGTATCGCCGGGACAGAGATGGACTTTCACAAGGGAGTCCGGCGCTGACACGGTCATGGCCTTTTTGACCGTCATACACAGGGTGATATCCTCGCCCCGGGAAAAGATCCTCTGCCCCGCGATAAATCGGTTCAGTGCCGGATACCTCGCCACCGTCCGGACATACGCCGCCATGATCACATGGACCAATCCAAAGCCGTGAAGTCCCTCCCGGCGTTTTTGATGAATATACCGCTCCACCGCCGTGATCTCGACCGATTCGGCAAACAGATTGTTGGCACCGGTTCTGTTCGGCATGAAATATGCCGTGATCTGCTCCATAGTCGGCGCGGTTCGGACCCGTCTGCCATCGATCCGGTCTCCCCAGGTCGGATGCCATTTCCCGTCCGTATGTACCTTCACCGCGGGAAGCAGAAGCGTCATGCCCGCGAGCATCAGCAAATCGGGCAGAACGCTGCCGTCCAGCCATTCTCCCGCACAGATGACCCCTGCCGCTCCCAGCAGATACAGCGGCAAAAGGAACCACACACTGCGTGTCTTACCGGCGGTGACCGCAGTATAGCTGACACAAAAGAACAGAATGCAGAGGCAGACTGCCGCAAACACCAGCGGCTGCGCAGACAGTCTGAGAGCAAAGCAAATTCCCCAGAGCCACACCGCCACCGCGCTCTTGTAAAACATCTCTCCGCCGCACAGGAGCGCGATCAGCGCATACAGCACAGCCGCCGCGCAGGGCAGCACACAGCCGCTCCACACACGGTCCCCCGAGAACAGGATCACACGCGAAAGACCGGATGCCGCCATGCAAAACGCAGCCAGCCACGCCAGAAAATGTTTTTTGTTTATATACAGATGCTTTTTTTCCATTGAGTTCTCCCTCTGTTCTAATCATTTCGTCTTTCTGAAAAAGACGAACCACTCCGCAAACAGGCACACTGGGATCGCGGCGAAAATATCCACCACGGAGTGCTGCTTAACAAAGGCGACGGACACACAAATCGTCGCCACCAGAACGACCACAAAGGCTTTCCACGCTTTTCCCGCAGTTTTCTCCCGCAGCCATGTGGACGCAATACCCAGCGAATACGCGACATGGAGGGACGGACATACGCCGGTGTTGGTGTCCTGGGAATAAATAAATCCCAGCAGCTGTGTCAGAACATTTTCCCGCGGGAACATCTCCGGGCGCAGATCCTGCCGGTTTGGATAGATGATATACACTGCCATGGCAATGACCTGCGTAATAATAATGTAGGTCTGCATCTTTTTGAAGCTGTCCACGCTGTAAAGCAGGAAATACAGAAGCGAACCTACGATCAGCACATACCAGCCGACATACGGGATCACAAACCACTCACAAAAAGGGATCACATCATCCAACGGACAGTAGATCGGATGGCATTTTTCCGCCGGGATCAGATTTTCCGTCAAGAAGTAAAGGATAAAGTAGCCCACCCAGCCCAGCAGAAGCTTGAGATGGGAAAATTCCGGTGTGTTTATGTTATTCAGCCGAAGCTTTCTGTAATCAACCATTGGAGATCTCATTGCGTTCCTCCTTGAGGATATTGCTGGGATAGTATTTTTTGGGGATATTGCGGTACGGCACCACGGTATGCTCCGGAAGACCGCAGGCGATGGCAGTGATCTCCCGCATCAGATATTCTCTGATCCGCTCCCGCTCCTCATCTATGGGATTGGCGGCGCAAAAACGAATCGGTGTGCCCAGATACATCTTTTTCAGCTTCGGAGCAATGTACAGCGGGACAAAGGCGACCTCTTTCCCTGTCTTGCGGTAATAGAGCTTTGCAACATCAATGAACCGGTCCTGAAATTCATAGAGGATATGGTTATATTTCACATCGTGCTCCGGAAAGATCACGATGTTGTTCCCCTCCTCCAGCCGCCTGACCGTATCCTTAAATGTACGCATGATCCGGGAATCCCGGTATACGCCGATCGTATTCGCGCTGTTGAATACAAGCACCGACAGCGGCGCAATGACATAGGACAGGATCCGATAGAACCAGTGCGTATACTTTGGCTTCTGGGACCAGAAATCCTGAAAGGCAT
The DNA here is from genome assembly GCA_045596145.1 of Candidatus Pelethomonas sp. GTDB lineage: Bacteria > Bacillota > Clostridia > Oscillospirales > Oscillospiraceae > Pelethomonas. Next base: position 15,908 of record JAZOBV010000040.1, on the reverse strand, counting down.
AGCCGGGCACATCCGCGCGATGCATCATCTGTCCGGCGCACCAGGTGTAGTGCTTTCCGGGGCAATACAGCTCCGCCGCGATCGGTCCGTTCATCTGGGTATGGTTACCCACAATGATAGCCGCGTCATCCGGCAGATTTTCGGTTCCCATAACCTCCAATTTAGGGTAAAACAGCCATATAAGTCCCTTAATGACTTTATACAGCAGCGAAACTTTCTTTTCTTCCATAATATTTATCGTATCTCCTACAGGCAAAATTTTTGCAGCCCCAAAAGAGCGCAGGTAAAACTTGAAATATTCATATTTCTGATATATGTTAAAAACAAGAGGTGAAGAATATGTTTCACATACTGGTCGTTGATGACGACAAAAACACACGTTTCCTGTTAAAGGCGGTGCTGGAATCTGAGCATTATACCGTTTTCACCGCCGAACACGGCGAAGCCGCCCTTAATATCATGGACCGGGAGCACATTGATCTGGTGGTTCTCGATATCATGATGCCAAAAATGGATGGCTATGAATTTACAAGGACACTCCGCGAAAATCAAAGCACGCTGCCGATTCTGATGGTATCCGCCAAACATCTCCCCGAGGACAAGCACCGCGGGTTTATCGTCGGCACAGATGACTATATGACAAAACCCATCGACGAGGAGGAAATGCTTCTCAGAATCAAGGCACTCCTGCGCAGGGCGCAGATCGCCAGTGAACGAAAAATAACCCTTGGAGAGGTCGTGCTGGACTACGATTCGCTTACTGTCAGTCGAAACGGCGAAACGATCGAACTGCCGCAAAAGGAATTTCTCCTGCTCTACAAGCTGCTCTCCTACCCCGGGAAAATATTCACCCGTATTCAGCTCATGGATGAGATATGGGGCACAGACAGCGACACAGGCTGGGAAACGGTCACCGTACATATCGGGCGGCTGAGAAAGCGGTTTGAGAACTGCCCGGAATTTGAGATCGAGTCCGTCCGCGGACTCGGCTATAAGGCTGTAAAAAAAGTCTGAGCCTCAAGGGAGCGCGAAAAATGAATGCAAAAGAAAATCGAAAGCAGCGGCTGTCTGTCACTCTGCTGTTTTCCGCCATCGTTATTCTGATTTTCATAGCCGTCCTTTTGCTGGTAAGCTTTGGACTGTATTTTCTTTACCGGCTGGGCATCCTGTCCGATCTGCAGAGCGTGGGAGATCAGATATCCGAGATGCTCGTGATCTTCGCCGTCTCCAGTCTGGTTGCGGGAAGCTGCATAACACTGCTGATCTCCCGTTTTCCGATGCAGCCTGTCAACAAGCTGATCAATATTATGAATCAGGTCGCATCGGGAGACTTTTCTGCCCGCATCCAGATCCCAAGGCCTTGGAACCGGCACCCTGCCATCAGCGAGCTGTCCGAGAGCTTTAACAAAATGGCAGAGGAGCTTCAGAACACGGAGCTGCTTCGCAGCGATTTTATCAATAACTTTTCCCACGAATTCAAGACCCCCATCGTGTCCATCGCGGGATTTGCAAAGCTTCTGAAGCGGGAACAGCTTACCCCGCAGCAGATGGAGTATGTACAGATCATCGAGGAGGAATCCCTGCGGCTTTCCCAGATGGCGACCGATGTTCTGAATATGACCAAGATCGAAAATCAAAACATCCTCACCGATGTCACTACATATAATCTATCCGAGCAGCTTCGCACCTGCATTCTGCTCCTCAGAAGCAAATGGGAGGCAAAGGAGATCGAATTTTCGCTGGAACTTGAGGAACGGGATATCATCGGCAGCGAGGAGCTTCTGCAGCATGTCTGGCTCAATCTGGTCGATAATGCCATAAAATTTTCACCGGATCGCGGCAGCATTGAGATCACCTTACAGGAATATCCCGACTTCACAGAGGTATCCGTGGCAAATACAGGGATTGAGATCCCGCCGGAAAAGCAGCAAAAAATATTCAACAAATTTTATCAGGCAGATGAGTCCCACGCCGCACAGGGAAACGGCATTGGTCTTGCCGTCGTAAAAAAGATCATTGATCTTCACAAAGGCTCTGTTACCGTGAGAAGTGAAAACGGAGCTACGGTATTCTCCGTTCGTCTTCCCAAAAGCGATCCGCACTGATACGTCAGCTTCAAGACAATACCTCATTCTAATTTTACCGCAAAAAAATAAACTGAAACGAAACTATTCGACAAAATCCGCCAGCTGTTTCGTTTCAGTTTAGAAAAAATGATTAGAATATCTCATATTATAAACCAAACGATCATCGGCAACAGAACACAATGCTCACGGAAAGGAAAATTCCCATGAAAAAAATGCTGTTCGTGATAAACCCAAACGCCGGACAGAAAAAAGCCCGCAGACACCTGGCGGATATGATAGATATTTTCAACCGTGCAGAGTATACAGTTCTGACTTATATTACAAAATGCCAGGGTGACGGCGAGCAGGCTGTGATACGCTACGCCCGCGAAGTTGATCTCATCGTCTGCTGCGGCGGTGACGGAACCTTCAATGAAACCATTTCCGGCATACTCAAGAGCGGGTGTGATATTCCCATCGGATATATTCCCGCCGGCTCTACCAACGACTTTGCCGCCAGCCTTCGCCTGTCCTCTGATATGGTGCAGGCGGCGCGGGATATTGTAGACGGCGAACCACGACGGCTGGATATCGGCTGCTTTGAGGGCAGATATTTTTCCTATATCGCTTCCTTCGGCGCATTCACCAGAACCAGCTACACCACGCCCCAGGAGCTGAAAAATGTTCTTGGTCATACCGCCTATCTTCTGAGCGGCATTCAGGAGCTGTCCCAGCTGAAGTCTTATCCGATCCGCTTTGAACTGCCCGACAGTACGGTCATCGAGGATAAATTTATTTTCGGCGCGATCAGCAACTCCACCAGCGTTGGCGGAATACTGACACTTTCCAAAGACAAGGTCGATCTGTGCGACGGTCAGCTTGAGCTTTTACTGATCCGTATGCCAAGAGATATCGCGGAGCTTTCGGAATGCGTTCAGGCGCTGAAGCGTCAAACCTACAACTGCAATATACTGACCTTTATCAAGGCAGAACACCTTGAGATCTCCGCATCCAACGATATGGACTGGACTCTGGACGGCGAAAAAGAGCCCGGACATGACCACATCAGCGTTCAATGTCTGCGCCACGCTGTGCGGATCTGCTGCCCCGTGGAGAAGGATGCGTAACAGAAGCTTCCAAGCAGGACAGGTCGGAAATCTTAGGCAAAACCAGCGGCGGGATAATATCTCCTGCCGCTGGTTTTGCTGTCTGAAGGTCACTGTTATTGTACTTTCATGATAACCTTCAACCGATGCACCAGCTGTCCGCCCTTCAATTCCTCCAGATCAATAACAGCAATTCCAAGCTGGGCAGCGCGGTGCCGCGCAGCGGCATTACAGGGTTCAGTGGTGACAATGGCAGCTTTGGCACCTTTTCCGCCGAAACGGTCCCGAAGGATCGCCAGTTCATTGAGCGCTTCTGTTTTGATATCGCAGGTCTTGCAGCTGAGAAACAGCGGGATAACACCCCGTGCAGCCATAACGTCAATTTCGTTGGAAACGCTGCCATGCCCCAGCACATCATCCCACCGAACAACGGCGCTGCTGATGACATCGTTGAAAATACCCGAATCAATGCAGGCTTTGTAAGCATACAGTTCCAATACGCTGCCCACATCCCGCAGCCATGCCCGGGTATTGGCATCCCGGAAACGGAAGGATACCGACTCACCGGATACGATTTTGAGATCATGGATAAAGCCGATTTGGGCAAACGCTTCCAGCGCGGCTTCGTTGGCAGAATTTCTGGTCCCGCGCTCCCCCTTCACCGTGTATCTTCCCTGAATGGACAGCGGAGGCATTTGACCATATTCAGCCGGAGATACCCGTTGAATATAGGAGATGATGCTCGTCCAGTCACGACGGAAACGAAGGAACACTGCAAAAAACGGATCAAAATCATCCAGATAGTTTGACAAAACAGCGTTGTTCACTCGTCCGGGGAGCAGCGTTCCACCTGCCATCAGGAAAAATTCTTCTACAGAATAAGAAAGTGTGCAATCCAGATTATCCGCAAAGACCGCCCCACTGATGTCATAGAAACGGTTCTTTTTTCGGGAATAGGTAAAGGCGGGCGCTCCCGTTTGCGCGGCAAACATACCTGCTGCAAACAGGGCGGCATCACTGCCGCCGGTGATATCAAGCGCACAGTCCGGATATTTTTTTCCAATGGCAAGCAGCTGGCGGAGAATACGGTCCGCCTTGAACAGACTTGCCTCCATAAAGATCAGCTCCGGCTCCCATCCCCGGCGCCGGAAAAAGGCTTTCAGCTTCTCCTGTCGATTGCGGTCCTGCGCAATTTCCCCGGGGCAGAGATAAACGATCCGTTGAGGACGGAACATATCCGGTGCCAGAATGTTTTCAATGGCACGGTCATCATATAACTCAATTAAAGTATCCATGAATTTCCCGTCTTCCTTCCTTTTTTATTTTATACGGCTATTTTCAGACATTTTCTCTACACCGGAAACCGCACGGTTACGGTAGTCCCCTCACCCTCGGTGCTTTCAAGGGACACATCGGCATCATGGTACGCCGCAGCGTGTTTGACGATGGACAAGCCCAATCCGGTGCCGCCCACCTCCTTGGAGTGGCTTTTATCCACCCGGTAGAAACGCTCAAAGACACGCGTGCGGTGTTCCTCCGGAATGCCGATGCCGGTATCCCGCACCTGCAGGGCAATTCTGCCGCCGATTCGCTCGGTGGAGATCACCACCTCGCCGCCCGGTCGGTTGTATTTGATAGCGTTATCCGTGAGGTTATAGAGGATCTCGTCCAGCAGAAGCGCCACGCCGTTGACCATCACATGCGTTCCCTCCAGCCGCAGGGATACGCCCGCCTTCTTCGCCGCACCGGAAAGCCGTTGTACCACCTGCTCGGCAAGCAGCCGGAGATCCACCTCGGTATGCTCCATAGGCGTGGAATTTTCGTCGAGCTGACTCAGGTGCATGATATCCTCCACAAGGGTGATCATGCGCTGTGCCTCGTTATAGATATCCTCTCCGAATTCCGGAACGGTTTCCGGCGGCACCATGCCACCCTTGAGCAGCTCCGCAAAACCGGAAATAGAGGTGAGGGGCGTTTTCAGCTCATGGGACACATTGGCGGAAAACTCACGCCGCAGGATCTCCCGATCCTCCTGATGGAGGGCAAGGGCTTCTTTTTGAATGCGAATGGTCTCGCTCTGGGTCTGCAGGCGGCGAAGGAGCGGCGCAAGCTCCTCGTAGGTCTTGACAGCCTCGGGGTGATGAGGATCAAGGTCCTGTAAGGAGCGCACCACCCGTCCGGACAGTACACCGGCAAGATAGACCGCCAGCGCACAGGTCACAAGCACGGAAAGGAACCAGTACTCTTCCCCCAACACAGCGTTCAGCACCGCTACAGAGAGCACACCGGATACCACAGCGATCAGTATTGCGAAAAAGATCCTTTTTTTCATACCGTGTCTCCGATCTTATAGCCGATGCCGCGGATAGTCTGTATGTACCCGCCCGCCGCGCCAAGCTTCTGGCGCAGCGTGCGGATATGAACATCAACCGTTCTGCTGGCACCGTCAAAATCATATCCCCACACGGTGCTGAGAAGCTGGTCACGGGTGAGCACCGTGTTATGATGCTCCAAAAGCACAGACAGCAACTGAAATTCCTTGAGCGTAAGCACAATATTTTCGCCATCTACACTGACCAGATGGCGTGCACTGTCCACCGTGAGCTTCCCCAGCGTATACACAGGGGAAGTCTCCTCAGTCTGCCCCGCCCGGCGGAGCGCGGCGCGCACGCGGGCAACCAGCTCCATCATCCCAAAGGGTTTGGCAACGTAGTCGTCAGCCCCCGCGTCCAGCCCTACGACCTTGTCATATTCACTGCCCCGGGCAGTGATGAGAAGGATCTGTGTGCGTTCTGTGCGCTTATCGGCACGGAGCTTTTTGAGGATGGAAAGTCCATCCTCCTCCGGCAGCATGATATCCAGAAGAATGACCTTCGGGAGCTTTTTCTCCATCGCAGCCCAGAATTCCGACGGACGCGCGAACCCCTCCGCCTCCAGTCCCGCGCTGGTGAGAGAGTACAGCACAAGCTTGCGGATGCTGTTGTCATCTTCCACAAAATAGATCATAGGCGTTCTCTTTTCTATCTGCCGCGCTGATCGGCGCGGATTATCTTTATTTATTCCCGTAGTCACCTGTAATGGAGTAGATCACCCATTGCGCCACATTCACCGCGTGATCCCCGATGCGCTCCAGATACTTTGCGACCATGAGAAGATCCAGCGCCTGCGCGGCGGCAGTGCTGTCACTGCGGATCAGAGCGATCAGTTCCTCCCTGACCGAGAGAAACGCCCCATCCACTATATCATCATATTGTATCACACCCTGCGCCATATTCAAATCTTTTTTCACAAAGGAGTCCACGCTGTCCGTCACCATTTTGACCGCCGCCCGGGTCATATCTCCGATATGGACATGACCGGGGAGAGCAGAAGCATCCAGATGCGCGGCAAGCTCAGCAATATCCGCCGCCTGATCGCCGATGCGCTCCATGTCGGAGATCATTTTCAGTGCGGAGGAGATCGCGCGCAGATCCCGCGCCACCGGCTGCTGCTGCAACAGAAGCTTCATGCACAGCGCTTCGATAGTACGCTCCGCCTCGTCGATCTCCCGCTCGCAGGCAATGGCGCGCTGCGCCATGTCAGCGTCCCCCTCCAGCAGCGCCTTGATGCCCGCGCTGATGGCTTCCTCGCACAGCGCCCCCATTTGGGTAAGCTCCACATTAAGCGTTTCAAGCTGCTGCTGAAACCGCGTTCTCATATCAGCCAAACCTCCCCGTAATATAATCCTCTGTTCTCTTGTCCCGCGGATGGGAAAAGAGCTTATCCGTATCCGAGCATTCCACCACCTCGCCCATGAGGAAAAACGCGGTCTGATCTGAAACTCGCGCCGCCTGCTGCATATTGTGGGTCACCATGATAATGGTATACTGTTCCCGCAGCTCCAAAATCAGATCCTCGATCTTTGATGTGGAGATCGGATCGAGGGCGCTGGTGGCTTCATCCATCAAAAGCACCTCCGGCTTGACCGCCAGCGCCCGGGCAATGCAAAGACGCTGCTGCTGCCCGCCGGACAGTCCCAGAGCGTTCTTTTTCAGCCGATCCTTTACCTCGTCCCAGAGGGCGGCGTGCCGCAGGGACTGCTCCACCACCTCATCCAGCTCCGCTTTTCTCTTTACGCCGTGGATCCGGGGTCCATAGGCAACGTTATCATAAATAGACATTGGGAATGGGTTCGGTTTTTGGAACACCATGCCGATGCGCCGGCGCAGCTCGGTCACATTCCGCCCGTCAGCATAGATCTCCTCGCCGTGAAAGGTCAGCGATCCGCTCACCCGCACCCCCTCCACCAGATCGTTCATCCGGTTGACGCTGCGAAGGAAGGTGGATTTTCCGCAGCCGGAGGGACCGATCAGCGCAGTGACCCGGTTGCGCAGCAGCTCCAGATCAACGCCCCGCAGCGCTTGATGCTCACCGTAATGAAAGTTCAGTTTTTTTGCCTGAATGATCGTTTTATCTCTCATAATGATCCTTTCTTATTTCCCAACCGCCGTCCCACCTGCTCTGCGGCGAAGTTGATGACCACCGTCAGAATCAGGAGCAGTACAGCAATGGCGAAGGCGGTATCCAGATCCGCACGTTCCTTGGCATAGATATACAGTGCGGACGACAGCGTTGCGCCGGAGGCTTTCATAATGTCACCGGGGGCAAAGCTCTGCATGGCGGTGGACAGCCCCGCAGTGTACAGCAGCACCGCCGACTCTCCCACCACCCTGCCGATGGAGAGGATACATCCGGTGATGATCCCGCCCGCACCGGAGGGCAGCACCACCGTCGAGATCATGCGCCACTTTCCCGCGCCCAGTCCCAGCGCCCCCTCCCGGTAGCTCTGCGGCACCGTCTTTAAGCTTTCCTGCGTGGTGCGGATCACGGTGGGAAGGATCATAATGGACAGTGTCAGCGACGCGGCAAGCAAAGTCTTTTGCAGTCCCATACCGGTGCAGAAGATGATGACACCCACCAGTGCATAGATGACCGACGGAATACCGCCCAGCGTTTCGGCGGCAAATTCCACAAGTCTGACCAGCATACGGCTCCCCGCGTACTCCGTGAGATAAACAGCCGCACCGATGCCCAGCGGGAGCGCGATGGCAAGGGACAGCGCAATGACCATCAACGTGTTGAGAATTGCGGGGAGAATGCCCGCCGTCCCCCGCAGGATGCTTTCCTCGCTGGATACCAGCTCCCATGTCAGGTGCGGCACCCCCCGCCACAGCACCACGCCCACGATGGCGGCAAGAAGCGCGCAGACAAGGAGCGTACTGCCGTAAAGCAGGACGCTCGCCCCGGCTTCCTTGAGTTTTCTTCGCTTCATCTACCGCTCCCTTCCCCGCCGCAGCACGAGCTGCAGCAGCAGATTGATCAAAATAATGAAAACGAACAGCACCAGTCCAATGGAAAACAGCGCCTGGCGCTGCAGGCTGCCGGGGCTTGCGTAATTCATCTCGGCGGCAATGCCTGTTGTGAGGAAGCGGACGCTTTTCAGAAGCGACGGCATATTTGCCACATTGCCCGCCACCATCAAAATCGCCATCGCCTCCCCGATGGCACGCCCCACACCCAGAACCACCGCCGCCGCCAATCCGCTGCGGGCAGCTTTGACGCTGACGCGAAAATATGTTTCGATCCTCGTTGCTCCCAGCGCAAGACTCCCCTCCTCGTATTCCTTCGGCACAGCACTGAGCGCAGTTTCGGAAACGCTGATGACAGAGGGCAGGATCATCACCGCCAGAACGATGACTGCGGCAAGCATACTGTCCCCCGCAGGAAGATCGAACGCGGTTCTCAGCGACGGGACCAGCACCAGCATCCCCACCAGACCGAAAACCACCGACGGAATCCCCGCCAGCAGGCTCACCATCGAACGCAGCACCGCCGAAACGCTTTTGGGTGCCAGCTTTGCAATATAGACAGCCGTGAGCAGCCCCACAGGAACTCCGATCAGAATGGCAGCAAGCGTCCCATAAAGCGAAGTCAGGATCATAGGCAGTATTCCAAACTGCGGCTCCTTGCTATTCGTGGGTGCCCAGACAGTCCCAATCAGAAATTCGCCCACCCCGATCTCATCTATGGCAGGAAGACCGGAAAGGATCAGATAGACGCTGATGACCACCACATAACCGATCACCGCCAGCGCGCATAGCAGCAGCGCAAAGCGCATCACGGATTCCGTCAAATCATTTTTTCGCTTCATAGCATCATCCCTTTGCCCGGTTCGGCGCGACAGCGCCTGCGATGGCGATATATTCCGCGACAGCGTCACTCAGCGCATAATTAAGAAACGCCTGTGCCTGCGGAGAAAGCACCCTGCCCTCAGCAGTCACCAGATAAAATGGCCGCCGGAGCGGGTAGCTCCCGCTGCGGATCATTTCCTCCGAGCAGGCAATGCCATCAACCCGAATGGTCTTTACGCCCTCGCCCGCACCGGACAGGGATACATAGCCGATGCCGTTGGGATTGGTGGATACATTGCCCACAATATCGCCGTTGGAGCTGTACTCATTGGTGTAAGCACAGCGGTCAGTGATTTCCAAAATCTCCTCAAAGGCATCCCGGGTGCCGGAACCGGCTTCCCGTCCGTAAACGGCAATAGGCGCGCTGCTGCCGCCCAGCTCCGCCCAGTCCGTGACCTCTCCGGTGAAGATCAGCCGAAGCTGCTGCACAGTAAGGTCACCCACCGCATTTTCGCTGTTGACTACCACAGCTATGCCATCCAGTGCCACAAGGTGCGCAACAGCACCTTTCTCGATCTCGCTGTCCTTCAGCGTGCGGCTGGAAAGTCCAATGTCGCACACACCGGAGAGGACCGCCTCAATGCCCGCGCCGGAACCGGTCCCCGAGTAGTTCACCTTCACGCTGCTGTCCACCTCACGGTAACCCTCGATCAGCGCGCCCATCACACGCTCCATGGAAGTAGAGCCGTCAGTGCTAACCACACTGCCGCTGCCGCCGCAGGCAGCCAGAAGAAGCAGCGAAAGCACGCAAACCAGAGCAATAACTTTTTTTCTCATAAAAATCATCCTTTCTTTCCCGCAAGATTTCGGGTGCAGCTTCGATGATACTCCCGGTGTGTAAAATACGAAACAGCAGCGGTGTTAAAAGTGTGGAAAATATTCCGGCACATACATCGGGAGATTTTACAGCTTTTTTACATGGGAAGCTCTAAAAACTCAATTTTGAGCGAGAAACGAGAAATTTTATTTCAAATTTTGTGTCAAAAATCGAAGGAATACTTGATGTATTTCAAGATTTTTGTAAGCAAAAGTTGGAGGAAAAGAGCCGTTTCTCCGCCGAAAGAGAGTTTTTAGGGGTTCCCATATATTGTATCGCTGAATCCAAAGCACTATGCACCCATTGAGCAGCACCTTAAACGTCCCCTTCTGAACGATACAGCACTTTTCGCATAGTTATTAGCAGAAATAACGATTTACAATGCGAAAAAAATCTATATACTGGTAACAGACACAAAGAGATATGTTTTCAGGAAAAGGAGGACGTGATTCTTGCGTTTTTGTAAGATGAACGGTGCGGGCAACGACTTCCTCATCATCAATAACATAGAGGAAAAGCTGCCCCACGAGGTGTTCCCCGCCCTTGCGCGCACGCTCTGCCACAGGCATCTGTCCATCGGAGCTGACGGTCTGATGGTAGTTGAGCATTCAAAAGCGGGTGCGGACTTCCGGATGCTATTTTACAATGCTGACGGTTCTGCCGGAGAGATGTGCGGAAACGGCGCGCGGTGTATCTGCCGCTACGGCTTCGAGTACGGGCTGTCCGGCGACAAACAGGTGGTGGAAACGCCGTCCGGTACCGTGACCGGCTGGCGCATCGGCAACCGCAGCTACCGCATCCGGCTGACCGATCCCAGCGTGATCCGGCTGGAGCATCCGGTGGAGGCCTGCGGGAAAACATGGCAGTGCTCGTATATCGAGCTTGGCACCCCCGGACTCCCCCACGCGGTGGTTCCGGTAGAGAATTTAAGCGAAAAGAGCTTTGATGATCTTCGGGAGCTGGGACGAGCGCTTCGAAACCACAGCACATTCCCAAAGGGTGCAAATGTCAACTTTTACTGCATCGACGGTCCCGATGAGCTGACCCTTCGCACCTTCGAGCGGGGCGTTGAGGATTTCACCTATGCCTGCGGCACCGGAACCGGCTCCACAGTCCTTTCTCTGACGCTGATGGGACTGGTCAGCGGAGATAAGGTGTTGGTCAAAAATCCCGGCGGGACGCTGACAGTGAGCATTGACCGCACAAACGAACATATTGATAACCTGTGGCTGACCGGACCGACAAATATCGTCTGTTCCGGCGAGATCCTCGACGAGGATCTGAATATTTGATCTGTGATATGATTTAGGAGGAAACTGAAATGAATAAGCAGCTGGATAAAAAGTCTATTCTGAAAAACTACTCGATGATGATCGTCATGCTGGGCGCGATGGTGCTTGGCTGTATCGTTGGCTGGCTGTGGCCTGTTACCGACACCAGCGCGGGCGCTACCGTGTTCAAGCCGCTGGGTACCCTATTCATCAACATGATGTTCTGCATCGTTGTGCCTCTGGTGTTCGCTTCTATCGCAAGTGCTGTGGCAAACATGGAAAACCGCAAGCGTGCCGGCAAGATCATGGGCGTGACCATCGGAACCTTTGTGGTCACCGGTGCTATCGCAGCCGCCATCATGTTCGTTCTGATGAAGCTGATCCCCCCCGTTCTGGAGCCCTGGGCCGAGTTTGCCACTGAGGAGATGGGTTCCTATGCCACACTCCCCCAGATGATCGTCAACTTCTTCACCGCCGAGGACTTCTCCGCGCTGCTCAGCCGCCGCGCAATGCTGCCTCTGATCGTATTTGCGATTCTGTTCGGCTTCGCTGTGAACCTCAACGGCGGCAAGAACTCCCCTGTCGGCAAGCTGCTGGAGGATCTCTCAAATGTGATGCTCAAGTTCGTCAAGATCATCACCTACTACGCTCCCATCGCGTTCTTCGGTTTCTTCGCTGACCTCGTGGCTACCTACGGTCCCCAGATCACCGAGAACTATATCCGCGCTCTGGCTGTGTACTATCCCCTGTGCTTCATCTATGACATCACTGCATTCCCCCTGTTCGCCTGGTTCGGTGGCGGTAAGGGCGCAGTCAAGACCATGTTCCGTCATATCACCAAGCCCGCTATCGTTTCTCTGGGTACCTGCTCCTCTGTTGCAACGATCCCCACCAACATGGATGCTGCTGAGGAGACCGGCATATCCAAGGATGTCAGTGATATGGTCCTGCCTCTGGGCGCTACCATGCACATGGACGGCTCCTGCTTCTCCTGTGTTCTGAAGATCGCCTTTGTTATGGGCGCGATGGGTATGGACTTTGGCTGGAATATGCTGATCCCCGTTATTCTGGTGGCGGTTCTGTCCTCTGTCGGTATGTCCGGTGTTCCCGGCGGCGGCTACATCGGTGAATATATCATCTGCTCCATCTTCTTCCCCCAGTATATGGAGATCGCGTTCCCCATTCTGGTCGTGATCGGCAATCTGGTCGATCCTCCCGCAACCATGATCAATGCTTCCGGCGACTATGTGGTTTCTTTCATTGTCTCCCGCTTTGTTGACGGCAAGAATTGGCTGAAGAACGCTCTGAGCAAAAAGGCAGCCTGATCCTCAAGCAGTAAACCGTCCGCGCTTTTAAGAGGAGCGCGGACGGTTTTATTTTTTTAAAATCTGGCAAAAAAAGAAAAAATATGTTGCAAAAAGCACCACCACTCCTTATAATGATATTATCGCACAAAGTGTGCAAATGTGTTTTCTGAAAGATACCGATCCGTTGTAAGGAGGGTGCAAATGGAAAAAGATCTTCTGACCGAAGAACGCCGCGACTGCAATGACTCCGAGCAGGAACCTATCAACAAGTGGCTGACCTTTCGGCTGGACGGCCAGCTTTACGGTGCTTCCATCATTCACACCGAGCAGATTTTGAGTATGCTGCCGGTCACCACAGTCCCCGAATACCCAGCCTACGCGAAAGGCGTGATCGACCTGCGCGGCACGATCGTTCCTCTGATCGACCTGCGCCTGCGCTTTGGCAAACGCGAGGCGGCTTATACCGAACACACCTGCATCATTACCTGCCGCGTGGATGAAGATCTGATCGGCTTCATCGTTGACGAAGTGGATTCCGTTCTGGACATCAGTGCGGAGCAGATCGCTCCCCCGCCCAGAGTAAGCGAGGATCCCGCCGCCCGGTATTTGACCGGCATCGCCCGCGTCGGAGGGGGAAGCGACGGGAGAGAGAAGATCGTTCTCTGTATTGATGTAACTATGATCCTGCGCCGCGAAGAGCTTCGCTCATTAATAAAGGAATAATTTTTTCACATAAACAAAATTGAAAGGAATTCAGACCATGTTTAAAAACCTGAAGATCCGCAACAAGCTGTTCACCGCCTTTGGTATTGCAATCACCATGCTCGCTATTTGCGGGGCGTTTTTCTTCCTTGCGATCAACGGCACCGTAGAAAACTTTACAACCTTCCACGATGAAGCCTACGAGCTGTCCAAGGAAACCTACACCATGATGTCGGATATCAATGCCCTGTCCAACAGCGTGTGTAAGACCGTCATGGCTCCCGAGAAAGAACTGGTCGAAACCTATATCGCCGAAACCGAGAGCAAGCTCGAAACGGTTAAGCACCGTGTGGAGCACCTGCACGAGCACTCCTTCTCTGATGATTTTTCCGCAAAGCTGGACGAACTCCAGACTTTGATCGCCAATTTCGAGAAGCGCAGCGGCAAGCTCTTCGATCTGTGTAAGAATCTGCGTACAAGCTGGGCAGTCGAGATGTATTACGAGCAGTTTGATGAACTGCTTGCCCAGGTGGAAGAAGTCACCACCAGTCTCAACGAGCTGGCTGAGCAAAATGCCAACGGCATTTATACCCAAACCCTCTCCATGGTCGATATGGGCAAGATGCTCATATCTATTGTCTGCATCATTTGCTTCATTACTGTCATTCTCGTTGCTCTTTCTATCACAAAGATGCTGGTCAATCCCATCCATCAGCTTGAGGACGTCACCAAGGCACTTGCCCAGGGCAAGCTGAAGGGTGCCGATGAGATCATTACCTATCATTCCAAGGATGAGCTTGGTCATCTGGCAGATGAGATGCGCTTCTCCATGGATACCATCGACGGCTATATTACCGAGATCTCCGCCGTTCTGGAGCAGCTTGCCAGCGGCGATCTGACCATCCCCATGAACGAGGTCACCGATTATCTGGGCGACTTCGCCACCATTAAGGACTCCATGGGTATCATTCTGACCAGCTTCAACTCCACCATCAGCGATATCTATACCGCCAGCACGCAGGTCGATGTGGGCAGCGAGCAGGTTTCCAGCGGTGCTCAGGCACTCAGCCAGGGTGCTACCGAGCAGGCTAGTGCTGTTGAGGAGCTGTCCGCCACCATCACTGAAGTCTCCAACCACGTCAACGCCAACGCTCAAAACGCCGCAAACGCCAGCAAGCTGTCCAACGAGGCAGGTCAGGGCGTTGTGGAGAGCAACAAGTACATGCAGCAGCTCATGGACGCTATGGAGGAGATCAACCGCACCACCGGTCAGATCGAAAAAATCATCAAGACCATTGAGGATATCGCGTTCCAGACCAACATTCTCGCTCTGAACGCCGCCGTTGAGGCAGCCCGCGCAGGCGCAGCCGGCAAGGGCTTTGCCGTTGTCGCTGACGAGGTTCGCTCCCTCGCCGCAAAGAGCGCGGAGGCTGCCAAGAACACCAATGCTCTTATTGGCAGCACCGTCGGCGCTGTCAGAAACGGCATGAATGTGGCTGATGAGACCTCCAGGGCTCTGCAGGAGGTCGTTGAGAAGTTCCGCAACGTGAATGACCGCATCAGTGAGATCGCCTCCGGCTCCGCTGAACAGGCCGAGAAGATCGAGCAGATCAGCAACGGCATCGAGCAGATCGCCGCTGTTGTTCACAACAACTCCGCTACCGCCGAGCAGTCCGCTGCCGCCAGCGAGGAGCTGGCAAGCCAGGCCGCGCTGATGAAGGAGCAGATCAGCAAATTCAAGCTCTATGACGGCAGCCTCTATGAGGATAAGTCCACGGCAGAGTATGTCCCCGAATACGAAAGCATGGAAGAAACTTATGACAGCGAGTATGTTCCCGCTTCCGTTGGTGACAAGTATTGATAACCGAACTTTAATCCGAAAAAGTGTGTCGCGCATTTGATCGCGCGGCACACTTTTTACATATATTCCTGTGGCAAATTTTGGGGGGTGTTGAGATGTTTGATTTGTTTCTTGCCGTTGGCGCGCCAGGGAAAGCAACATCTATTCGATGCCGTGTCCAGCCTCCGGCGGGTGACTTTCTCCTTGTCGAGAAAGTCACCAAAGCGCCACATAAGGGGATATCCCCTTATGTATCCCCTTGAGGAAACTGTCTGCGGTATGTCTGTTTTCGGCACACCCTCCCGGAAACGCGCTGCGTTTGCCCCGCTCGTCCGCTCCTGCGATTATTTTCGGCAGTTTGTGCCTTTGTTTCGGAGTGCCTGATTGGGGCGCAGGCACCGGAAGACCGCTGCAACTGCAAGGCACACCAAAGAAAAGTCAGAAAGCTGTCATTTACAACAATGTAGCGGGCAAGCGAGGCAAACGCAGCGCGTTTCCGGGTTGGCGTGCCAATAATAGAACAAAGTCGGAGGCCAAGCGGTCTTAGGAAGACAAATGTCTTAGCCAAC
>JAZOBV010000039.1:0-2600 GCA_045596145.1 Candidatus Pelethomonas sp. | reverse complement strand
CAGGAGCGGGTGAGCGGGGCAAATACTTCGCCTTTTCGTCAAGAAAGTGCCGAATATAGAACGGACGGGATGGTTTTAGTAAGAGGGAGATTCCTAAGGGGGAACGCCTTAGGCGATCTTTTGCATACTTTTCAATCGATTGAAAAGTATGCCGCCGGAGGCTGAACACCTTTGCTAATCGATGACGGCGGTCTGCCGCGCCAGCGGCACAGCAAAATCTAAATAGTAAGACAAACCCCAATTTACCAACACCAAAAGGGAGTGCCGCTCAGAGCAGCACTCCCTCAAAAAAGCATTATCTATTCTCGATATCCATCATCTTGTCCACTCTGCGCTGATGGCGTCCGCCCTCAAAATCGTGACCGAGGAACGCGGTGACGATCTGACGCGCCAGCAGAGGACCGACTACGCCTGCGCCCATTGCCAGCATGTTGGCATCGTTGTGACGCCGGGTCATCTCGGCGCTCCAGGGATCGCCGCACAGCGCACAGCGCACGCCCTTGACCTTGTTGGCAGAGATGGAGATGCCGATACCCGTGGTGCAGATCACGATACCGCGCTCGCACTTGCCCTCTGCCACAGCGCGCGCGGCAGCTTCCGCAAACTCGGGATAATCGCAGCTCTCCTTGCCATAGCAGCCGAAGTCCTCCACCTCGTGTCCCTGCTCGGTCAGAAACGCCTTGATATCCTCCTTCAGATCAAACCCGCCGTGGTCGCAGCCCATTGCAATCCTCATGGTCGTTCTCCTTCCCACTCACTTTAAATATGTTATTTTTTGGACTTCTTGTTGAAGAAGCCTTTTTTCTCATCCCGGTCATTCTCACCAAGGCTCTCGCTGAACTTCTTCAGCGCTTCTTTCTGCTCACGTGTAAGATTACGCGGTGTTTCGATGTGTACGGTCACATACTGGTCGCCGCGTCCTCTGCCATTCACCTGCGGGATACCCTTGCCGCGCAAACGGAATGTGGTTCCGGTCTGCGTGCCTTCCGGAATTTCGTACTTGACCTTGCCGTCGATGGTGGGGATCTCCAGCTCACTGCCCAGCACCGCCTGCGTAAAGGTGATGGGCGTATCCAGATACACATGAATACCGTCGCGCTTGAAATACTTATGGGGCGCGACGCTCATCACCAGCAGAAGATCGCCTGCCGGACCGCCATTCTTGCCCGCATGGCCCTGAGAGCGCAGGGAGATGGTCTGCCCATCGTCGATTCCCGCGGGAATGTTTACCTTCACCGTCTTGCGCCGGCGCACCTGACCGTTGCCGCCGCAGTCGGTGCAGGGGGTCTTGACGATCTTCCCCTTGCCGCCGCACTGGGGGCAGGGTCCCGTGGTGGCGAAAACGCCCATAGGAGTCTGGCGGCGCTGCTGCACCTGACCGCTGCCGTGGCAGTTGGGACAGGTTTCGGGAGATGTACCCGCCGCCGCGCCGCTGCCGTGGCAGCTCTCGCACTGCTCGACGCGCTCCACAGCGATATCCTTCTCGCAGCCGAACGCCGCCTCCTCGAAGGTGAGATTCACGCGCATACGGATGCTTTCGCCCCGCTGGGGACCGTTTCTGGTCCGTCCGCCGCCGCCAAAGCCGCCGCCGAAGAAGCTTCCAAAGATATCGCCCAGATCACCGAAGTCAAAGCCGCCCTCGAAACCGCCGTAGCCGCCGCCCGCGCCGTAGTTGGGATCAACGCCGGCAAAGCCGAACTGGTCGTAACGGGCGCGCTTATCGCTGTCGCTGAGGATCTCGTAGGCCTCATTGGCCTCCTTGAAGCGCGCCTCCGCGGCAGCATCGCCGGGATTTAAGTCAGGGTGGTTCTCCTTTGCCAGCTTGCGGTATGCCTTCTTGATCTCCGCGTCACTGGCACCCTTCTGAACGCCCAGCACCTCATAATAATCTCTTTTCTGTTCCGCCATATCCTAACTCACATCCATTCTGTTGAGTTCAATTAGGGCTTTTCCGAAAATTGTCAAAATGTCAAAGCAACGCAGTATTGCGGAAAAAGATGCAAGAGTTGGCGTGTTGCACAGTTTTCGGAAATGCCCAAAATCAAAAACGCTCCAAATGGGGCGGGGGCGAACCCCCGTCCCATCGGAAGAAATCAGTTTTTACTTATCCTCGTCAACAACCTTGTAGTCAGCGTCATAGTACTGCTGACCGCCCTGCTCAGCGCCGCCCTGTGCGCCCATGTCGGGAGCGCCCTGGGGATTTGCCTGCTGATAGAGCTTTTCGCTGACGGCGTAGAATGCCTGCTGCAGAGCTTCGGTGTCAGCCTTGATGGCGGCGGTGTCGTCGCCCTTCAGAGTCTCCTTCAGCTTCTCGATAGCAGCCTTAACGCCGGTCAGCTCGCTCTCGGGGACCTTGTCGCCCATCTCGCTGAGAGTCTTCTCAGCCTGATAGACCATCTGGTCGGCCTGGTTGCGGGTCTCGACAGCGTCCTTGATCTTGGCATCCTCAGCAGCAAACTGCTCTGCCTCCTTGACTGCCTTCTCAATGTCCTCCTTGGACATGTTGGTGGAGGAGGTGATGGTGATGTGCTGCTCCTTACCGGTGCCCAGATCCTTGGCGGAAACATTAACAATGCCGTTTGCGTCGATATCGAAGGTGA
>JAZOBV010000038.1:0-6713 GCA_045596145.1 Candidatus Pelethomonas sp. | reverse complement strand
AAACTGGTTTGAGTTTGACGTTGTTGTTGCTTCTCCCGACATGATGGGTCTGGTTGGCCGTCTGGGTAAGGTTCTGGGTCCCAAGGGCCTGATGCCCTCTCCCAAGGCCGGCACCGTGACTCCCGATGTCGCAAAGGCTGTTCAGGAAGTTAAGGCCGGTAAGGTCGAGTATCGTCTGGACAAGACCAACATCATCCACTGCCCCATCGGCAAGGTTTCCTTCGGCGCTGAGAAGCTGGCTGACAACTATAACGCTCTGATGGGCGCTATTATCAAGGCCAAGCCTGCTGCTGCCAAGGGTCAGTATGTGAAGAGCTGCGTTACCGCTTCCACTATGGGCCCCGGTATCAAGCTCAACACTTCTAAGATGGTCTAATTAAAAATTAGACAAAAATTTGTATTTAGGTATTGACAAATCGTTGGTACTTAGATATAATTCTTGATGCGTTCCAAAGACAGTAGGTGGGCTCGCCCATAAATCCTACCGAGGATAGCCAATCGTTATTGATTAGCACAGTCCTCGCGCGTCTTTGCGCGAGGACTGTTTTTTCCTTTCTTGAACGCACCAACTTTTTCCCGCAAATCTAATGGAGGTGAAAACAAGAATGCCTAACGCAAAAGTTCTGAGCGAAAAGCAAGCTATCGTCGCTGCTCTGACTGAGAAGCTGCAGAATGCTTCCGCCGGTGTGCTGGTGGATTACAAGGGCATCACCGTGGCTGAGGACACCGCTCTGCGTGCTGAACTGCGCAAGAACAATGTCGAGTACGCCGTTGTGAAGAACACCTTGCTGCGCTTCGCAGCCAAGAACTGCGGTCTGGACGAGCTGGACGGTGTCCTGAACGGCACCACTTCTCTGGCTATCTGCAACGATGATCCCGTTGCTCCTGCCCGCGTCATCAATGATTTCGCCAAGAAGTGCAATGACCACTTCGAGATCAAGGGCGGTTTCATGGATGGCAAGGTCATGGCTCTGAGTGAGGTCATGGCTCTGGCTGAGATTCCCCCGCTGCCCATCCTGCGTGCACAGGTTCTGGGCACCATGCTGGCTCCCATTTCTGGTCTGGCCTGCGTTCTGAAGCAGATCGCCGAGAAGCAGGGCGCTCCCGCCGAGGCTGCTGCCGAGGCTGCCGAGTAAGATTTCGGCAAACGACAAACAAAAATTATTTACTGAAAAAATATTAGGAGGTACCTAACAATGGCATCTGAGAAGATTACTGCTATGATCGAAGAAGTTAAGGCTCTGACTGTTCTGGAGCTGAGCGAGCTGGTTCACGCTCTGGAGGAGGAGTTCGGTGTTTCCGCTGCCGCTATGGCTGCTCCCGCTGCTGGCGCTGCTGCTCCCGCTGCTGAGGAGAAGACCGAGTTCGACGTTATCCTGGCCAGCTTTGACGCTGCTGCTAAGATCAAGGTCATCAAGGTTGTTCGCGAGATCACCGGTCTGGGTCTGGCTGAGGCTAAGGCTGTCGTCGAGGGCGCTCCCAAGGCTCTGAAGGAAGGCGTTTCCAAGGATGACGCTGAGAACCTGAAGAAGCAGCTGGAAGAGGCTGGCGCAAAGGTCGAGATCAAGTAATTGATCCCTATCAGTTAATTAAAGAAGTACCGCATTTGCGGTACTTCTTTTTTATGCGTAGAAGCCGGAGAGTTAATTCTCTCCGGCTTTTCTCGTTTATTTCTGTATCAAATCCATCACCACTGCTCCGCCCATCAGAAGACCGGCTACAGACGGAACCCACGGAATACTGGCGGGAACGCTGCGGCGGCCGGGAGGGGGAGCCTCCAGCTGCATGGTTTCAGCCGCTTCCTCCGGACTGAACACGACTTTGAGATGCTTGATCCCCAGACGACCCAGTTCCCGGCGCATGACACGGGCGAGGGGACAGCCGTAGGTCTTGCTGAGATCAGTGATCTCCAGCTTTGTGGCATCCAGTTTGTTTCCGGTACCCAAAGCGGAGATGATAGGGATACCGCGCTCCTGCGCTTGAACGATCAGATCGATCTTGCAGGCGACAAGGTCGATGGCATCCACAAGGTAGTCATAAGCTCCCCAGAATTGCTCCCGATCCTCTTTGGTGTATTTTCCTACGATGGGGTGCACAACGCAGTCGGGATTGATATCCACAACGCGGGCGGCAAGGGCGTGTGCTTTGCTTTGACCGATGGTGGAGCTGAGCGCGCCAAGCTGACGATTGCAGTTTGTCAAACTGTATTCGTCCTGGTCGATCAGCGTCAGCTCTCCGATCCCGGCGCGGGCAAGCGCCTCCACGGCATAGCTGCCTACACCGCCCAACCCGACAACACACACATGGGAAGCCGCAAGCTTCCGGACGGCATCTGTCCCCAACATCATTTCATTTCGTAGAAATCTTTCGTTCATAATAGGCTCCTTGTTTGAAAAAACCGGCTCTGCGTGAGGCAGAGCCGGTTTTGTTTGCGGAAATCAAAATTAGGCGATGGCGCTCATGCCGCCTTTGACTTCAGCGGTAACGCTGTCACGCAGCTCGGTCTCCCAAGCGGAGTAAGCGTCGTTGGCAAGTGCGGTCTGGCAGGCGTTGTGCCAGTACTCGGTGGTACCGTAGCTCACGAAGTACATAATGTGATAGCCATAAGGGGATTTCACGATCTCAACATCGCCGGTCTTGCGACCCTCGACATAGCACCAGTCGTTGAACTCGGTGACCATGTCGCCCTTGTTGACATTCTCGTACAGACCGCCGTTAGCAACACTGCCGGTATCCTGGGAGTACTTCTCAGCCAGAGCTGCAAAGCCCTCCTCGGTGCCATCCCACTCGTCAAGGATCGCCTGGGCAGCCAGCTCAATGGCGCTGTCCTCTGCTTCCTCGCCCTCGGCAAGGTTCAGGTTGGCTTCAGTAACAAGAATGTGACGGACATTGTAGTCCAGAGCATCCTCGCGCTCACGGCTGTTGAACACAAGGACATAGTAGGTGCTGGTCTCCTTGTCGAGAACGATCTCGGTATCACCCGCGACACGGCTCTCATCAAACAGCCAGTTCAGAGCGGTGGAATCGCTGTAGGTCAGCTCGGTGCTGCCGGTATAGGTGGCGCTCAGAGCCTCCGCAAGAGCCTGGAGGTCATCGCCGGCGTTAAAGCCTGCCAGCAGAGTGTCGGCAGTGTTCTTGGCTTCAGCCAGAGCAGCGGCCTTCTCCTCGTCGGTAGCCTCGATGGTGTTGCCCTCCTCGTCCTTCGTGGTCTCAGCCTTGCCGGAAACAGCAACATAAGCACCGTCAACAGTGTCGTAGGTGTTCTTGTTTTCCTCGTAGTAGGCAAGGATCTCATCGTCGGTGTACACAAGGCTGTCGTAGTGAGCGGTGGTGTACATATTTGCCAGCAGGGCCAGCTCCAGCTGCTCCTCAAAGATATCGGGAGTCATGTAGCTGCCGTAAACAGCGGTGAGGTAATCCTTGTAGGAATAATTATTGGCTTCAGCCTGTGCTTTCATGTACTCAATGTTGGAGGTAAGAGTTTCCTTCTCCTCTTCACCGAGAGTCATGTTCTCAGCCGTGGCTGCCTTGGCTGCGGCGTGGACAAGCTTCAGATTGTTGACAGCTTCTTCCTTGAAGTAATCTGCCCAGGTCATCTCGGAGTCAAAGACACAGGTCTGGCTGCTCAGAGGCTGGGAGGTGTTAATAAAGTAGCTGCCGTAGCCGCTGGACATGAAGTTCTGATAGGCACTGTAATAATAGTAGCTGACATCAGCTGCGGTGTACTTTTCACCGTCGATAACAACGGCGGCGCGATTGCGCTGGATCATGCCGGAATTGAAGATCAGCAGGGCGATCGTTACAACGACAAATGCGGCGGCAATGCCGGAGTACAGGATCTTGGATTTCTTTTCCGCGGCGAGACGCTCTGCCTCGCGTGTGGCCTTGGGATCAACGCCACCATTAGCTGCCAGATATTCCTGACGCTTTTTCTTTTCTCTGGATGCGCTCATGTGTATTCATTCCTTCCGAAAATTCCTGCCGCGATCACAAAAAGGACGCGGCGGGTCAGTGTTTGGTTTGCTGAACCTTGAAAGCAGCTCAACATCCAATATTATATCTGATTTCGCTCTGGTACGCAAGTAAAAGTTGTGAAATTATCGCGAATTTATTGCATATAATTTCTCTTCTTGACTATTTTTACCACCAGGCTGTGGATTTGTGTTCTGATAAGAGATATAATGCCCACAAAACGGAAAGGACGTGGAAAATGGAGATCAAATTACATGAAAATATCCGCAGGCTTCGCAAGGGAGCCGGTTTCACGCAGGAGCAGCTTGCGGAGGCATTGGGGGTATCGGTCAGCGCTGTCCATAAATGGGAGTCCGGCAAGGCGGTTCCGGAGCTTACGATGCTGGTGGATATCGTTGAATTTTTTTGAGACTTCTGTAGATGCGCTCCTGAACTATGGCTGGGAAAAGCTGAGTATGGGACAGACGGCATTTCAGGTTTCGCAGGCGATCCTGGATCTGGATAGGCTGACGCTCAAAAACGGCTGTGTCGCCGAAAGCGGAACCTTTCATGAATTGATGGAGAAAAAGGGATATTTTTATTCACTGTATACGGTTTCGCAGTGAAAAAATTTTTGGGAGTGTCATGCGACACTCCCAAAAACTTTATTTCTCGTATGTATTCACAATGCGCTGGAGATAGCCGGTTACATTCAAGCGTTGGGGACATGCGGATTCGCACTGCTTGCAGTCCACGCAGGCGGAGGCGATTCCGTGCCCCTCAGCGATCTTGCGGTACTGCTCACGGTTGGCGCTGCCGCCTTGACGCAGGACCTGCTGGTCTTCGTTATAGAGCATAAAGAAGTCGGGGATCTGGATGTCGCGGGGGCAGCCGTCCACACAGTAGCGGCAGGCAGTGCAGGGGATCGCGGGCTGAGCGGAAATGATCTCGGCGGCCTTTTCCAGAAGTTTGACCTCTTCCGCGGTAAGGGACGCGAAATCCTGCATATAGGCAGTGTTGTCATTCAGCTGATCCATGTTGGACATGCCGCTGAGCACCATCATTACATGCTCCAGACTTGCCGCGAAGCGGATCGCCCAGGACGCGGGGGACCAGTCGGGATGGACAGCCTTCATCATCGTCAGCACCTCGTCGGGCACACCGGCAAGCTTGCCGCCCTTGACCGGCTCCATGACGATGACCTTTTTGCCGTGCCTGACAACGGTTTCGTAGCACTTGCGGGACTGAACACGCTCGTCCTCCCAGTCCAGATAGTTGATCTGGAGCTGGACGAACTCCACCTCGGGATGTTCAGTGAGGATCTTGTCCAGCAGGTCTGCCTTATCGTGGAAGGAGAAGCCGAGGTGGCGGATCTTCCCCTCATCCTTCTTCTTCTGTAAAAAGGAGAAGGTGTCCAGCCGCTGAGCAGTGGCGTAGTTGTCCACATTCAGACAATGCAGCAGGTAATAGTCGAAATACGCAACGCCGCATTTTTCAAACTGCTCGGCAAAGATCTCCTCCTGCTTTGCGCTGTCCGCATCCTTCAGCAGGGAGATGGGCAGCTTATCGGCAAGCAGGAAACGCTCACGGTCAAACCGCTTGACAACAGCCTCTCTGACGATTTTCTCGCTTTCGCCCTTGTGGTAAAAATACGCGGTATCAAAATAAGTAAATCCCCGCTCCACAAAGGTGTCCACCATGGTGCAGACCTGCTCAAAATCAACCTTTTCCTGCACCTTCGCGTCCGGCATGGGCAGACGCATCATACCAAATCCAAGCTTTTTCATAATACAGTACTCCTTTTTCGTTTTTTCTGATCTGAGGATATTATAGCGGATAATTTGGATCAATTCAATATATTATTGTTTAGTGCGCTAAAAAAACACCGCTCCGCGTAGATTGCGGAGCGGTGTGAGAAGTTAAGGAATGGTGGGCTCGTCGGGGATCGTCGGTTCGTCCGGAACGATTGGCTCATCGGGGGTGTCTGTGTTACTGCCGCCGTTATTGCCCTCGTTGGGGTCCTCGTTTTCATCGGGGTCCTCCGGCTCATCCGGGGGGAGGATGGGGGTATCCGGATCCTCCGGCTCACCCCAGGGCCACCACGGGGGATACACATAGCCATCATCGCCGGGAACAAGCGGCTCATCCTCATTCGGAAGTGTGGGTTCAATGCTTTCCACGTGATCCGGACAGGTTGCCTGTGTCACGCGGTAGCTGTAATGGAAATCCGCGTCGGTGGAGAGAACGATGGTGCTGTCGGTGATGGTGCCATCCTCGTTGGTGATGGGTTCCGTCAACGGGAGGAACATAAACTCACGGCCGACAAGCCAGATCTGCTCGAAGCAGGTATCATCGGGGCAGAACTCGCCTGCAAGGTGGATCTCGTTGGTCACGGCATTATAGCACACGCGGACAGGGATATGGCAGGTGCACTCCTCCGTGGGCGCGGCACTCTCCTGCACCTCAAAGGTGGCGGTACGGTCGCCGCGTGCCTCGTTTTTGCAGTTTTCTGTAGCAAGCATACCGCAGTCGATGCAGACAGTGACCTCGGTGATGCCGGTGGCGGGCTCTGGGAAGGACTTATTCTCCAGCTCCTTGTGCACTTCCTCCATGATCATCTTCCAGACCAGTGCGGCGGGGTTCTTGGTGCCGGAATTGATTTTCTCGTTGGACTGGGAATAGCCGACCCAGACCGCTGCGGAGTAGTAGGGTGTGTAGCCGACAAAATAGCGGTCAAAGTTGTTGCTGGTGGTACCGGTCTT
>JAZOBV010000037.1:0-4143 GCA_045596145.1 Candidatus Pelethomonas sp. | reverse complement strand
ACCGTACTTGGAGCGGGACTGCATACGGCCCTGCACGCCCTGAGTATCCAGAGTGCCGCGGATGATGTGGTAACGCACACCGGGAAGGTCCTTAACACGGCCGCCACGGATGAGAACAACAGAGTGCTCCTGCAGGTTGTGACCGACACCGGGGATATAAGCGGAAACTTCCATTCCGTTGGTCAGACGCACACGGGCAATCTTACGCAGAGCGGAGTTAGGCTTCTTGGGGCTCACTGTACGAACTGCAGTGCAGACACCACGCTTCTGAGGAGAAGGCAGGTCGACGGTCTTGTTCTTCAGGGTATTCAGAGTGTACTGCATAGCGGGGGAGGTGGACTTGTAGGTCACCTTCTCTCTGCCCTTGCGAACCAACTGGTTGAAAGTAGGCATAGTTTTCTCCTTTCTCGTAAAAATGTGTTGGAGCGATGGCTCCGGTTTATTTTTTGCAGGATACCGGAAAAATATCCTGAAAAAACCAAATTAATTTTTCTTCAGCAGTGTTACAACGGCGGCACCCACATGGATACCGGATGCCTGTCCCAGCTCCTTCATGGTGAATTCCCGGGATACCGGAACCTCCGCCGCGCTGCACTGCTCCTCGATGGGATCTGTCAGTGCGGGGTCCGCGTCACGGGCGAGAAAAACCTGCTGTGCCAGAGCATCACGGACGGCTCGGCGGGACTGTTTCACACCGATGACCTTTTCTGCGGCTCTCAATTCTTCCAGCAAGGGTCATTCCTCCGTTTGTACACGCCAAAATCCGCAGGACAATCCTGCGCAATTTTGAATTATAGCATAAGCGCAATTTTCAGTCAAGCACTATTTTGCTCAAAATTCGGAAATGCGGGCGAAACCACAAAAAAGTGTGACCGTTCAAACAAGAAGGAGTGCCATGCCCACAAAAAACACTGCACTTCCTTTTCCTATCAGCGGATATCACCGCGCTCCTTCAGATCTTCAACGATCTTTTTATAGAATGCGCCGTCGATCTGATACTTTTTCAGATAGATGACATAACCCACCACAATAGCGATCAGCGGGAAGATCATCATTGCAGTTTTCATGATAAACAAGCCCTCGGGCGTGACGGCGGCAGCGCTCTCCGCCTCGTTGATACCGGAAATAATGAGGGTAACTGTCACCACACCGGTAGCGATGGCAGCTCCGATCTTGTTGATAAAGGGCTGCACCGAGAAGGTGACGGAGTCATTTCTGCGGCCCAGCTTCCACTGACCGTACTCAATGGTATCGGCAAGGAACATGAGCATCAGCGCCTGAATAAATGCCTGACCGACGAACAGCAGCACGCCCGCGACAGCGATGGGGAGCATATTGACAGGCGCGAAGAAGAAGATCACGTAGCCCAGCAGCACCAGCACGGTAGAAACGGTATAAAGCTTTTTGCGGCTGACCTTTTCGGCGATCTTTGGGAACACGAACAGCGCCGTCAGCTGGCTTACGCCCAGAACAGCCGCGAAAACAGAGTACATGCCCTCGTCCCCGTAGGCATATTTAAAATAGTATGTACCAAAACTAGTGGTCGTGCTGTAGCCGATCATAAACAGCGCCATGCTGACCGCCGTCCAGAAAAGCTGATCGTTCTTGAAAAGGATCTGCCCCAGCTCTTTCAGGCTGGTGCTCTCCTCCTGCTTGAAGGTTCGGTTTTCCTTAACACCGAACACGGTAATAAGCTGGAAGCCGATCATCAGAATACACACGATCACAGCGAATACAAACCATGCCTTCTTCGCGTCGCCGCCCATGGCATCTGTCATCGCGCCGGTGACGGGCAGAACACCCACCACCACGCTGAACATACCGATGTTTGCGCAGATGCGGGCAAACGCGCCCATAGACTCACGGGAACGCTGATCCAGCGACAGAGCGGGAAGCTGCGTCCAGTAGGCAATGTCGTTCACGCCGTAGAAAATATCCCAGAGGACATAGCTGATGGCGAAGACCACTACATACGCTGTTCCGGTGATGGGCAGATCACCGAACATCGCCAGCATACACAGCGAGCTGATGAGCGCGCCCACCAGCATCCACGGCTTGAACTTGCCCCAGCGGGTGCGGGTATTGTCGATGATAACGCCGGTGATAGGGTCGTTGAAGGCATCCAGAATGCGCAGAGCGGTCAGTACGCCGCCCACAATGGCAAGCATGGCATCATCCAGCCTGCGCACCTCCGTCAGAAAGTACAGCAGATACATGGACTCCAGCGAGTAGAACATGTCACGTCCGATGGTGCCCAGACCAAAGCAATACTTATTGCGTCTATCCTGTTTATTCATTCCTCATTCTCCTTCTTTTACCCAAGGATCACTGCTTCCCATGGAGAGAGCGTCCCATCAAACTCCCGCCTGGGGTAGTTTGACTTAAGAATCGCTCCGGTCCGGGCGCAGGATGCGGGTCTGTCGCTGAAATTCAGAATAACGGTGAGCTGCTTGTCACGCAGACGGCGGTGGTAAGCAAAAACCTGCGCCCCGGTCTCCACGGGGATAAACTCGCCGCCGCGCAGCACATCGCTGCCCCGCCGCATGGCGATCAGCTCCTTATACCAATTTAAAATAGAGTCGGGATCATTTTTCTGCGCGGCGCAGTTGATCTCTTTATAATTATGATTTACACCCAGCCATGGCTTTCCGGTGGTAAATCCCGCGTTCTCCGAGGCATCCCACTGGACGGGAGTGCGGGCATTGTCGCGGCTGGTGCGGCGGATGATCTTCCAGCGCAGCTTCTTTGGAACATGCAGCCCTTTCAGCACCCGGTCAACATTATGGCTTTCCACATCGTCCAGTTGGCTCAATTCGGTAAAATCAAAGTCCAGCATACCGAATTCCTGCCCCTCGTAGATAAAAGGCGTGCCCCGCAGAGTGAGGAGCAGCGTGGCGAGAAGCTTTCCGCTCTCCTTCCAGTATTTTGTGCTGCCAAAACGGGGAATAGAACGGGGCTGATCGTGGTTTTCCAGATAGATGGTGTTCCACGGCAGCTCCTTCTGCCATTTCACAAGGCAGTCCATAAAGACCTGCGGGCGGAAGTCACGCTTGAACCACTTGAGAAAGTACTGGTCGCACTCCATATGCTGGAAGGAGAAGACCATATTCAGCTCCCCGCGGTCCGCGTCGCACAGGTCATGGGCAAGCTTGGGAGTAACGAACACCGTTTCGCCCACGGTAAAGGCTTCGTATTCATCCAGTACCTTACGAAGCTCGCGCAAAATAGCGTGGGTACCCTCCAGAGAGAGGTAATGCTCACTTCCGGTGAGGGCAAGGCGCTTTCTGCTGCTCTCCAGACTGTCTTTATAAAGAATGTTGATCACATCGCAGCGGAATCCCGCCACGCCTTTTTCCAGCCAGAAACGGAGGATGTTCTTTACTTCCTCCAGAATATGCGGGCAGCTCCAGTTCAGATCCGCCTGTGTCTTGGCAAAGAGGTGGAGATAGTACTGCCCGCGCACCTCGTCGTAGACCCAGCAGTCCTCGCCGAAAAAGCCGGTCCAGTTGTTGGGCTTGTCCGCCCAGTGGTAGTAATCCGTGTAAGGCTCGATGCGCTTACGGCTCTTTTGGAACCACTCATGCTCCGTGGAGGTGTGGTTGATGACCAGATCCATGATAATGCGGATATTCCGCTTTTTTGCCTCCGCGATCAGCCGATCCATATCCTCCATAGTGCCAAATTCCGGATTGATGCCGCAGTAATCGCTGATGTCGTACCCCCGGTCATCACCGGGAGAGCAGTATACCGGACTGAGCCACACCGCATCTACCCCAAGCTCCTGCAAATGATCCAGCCGGCTGATGATTCCGGGAATATCACCGATGCCGTCGCCGTTTGAGTCCTGAAAACTGCGGGGATAGATCTGATAGATGACCGCATCCTTCCACCATTCCATAGTAAGCGCCTTCTTTCTCTCTCTTTTTGGGGAAAATGCTGTTAGTTGCATTGTACGCTATTAGAGGGGGTTTTTCAACAGAAAAAACAATATGGTAAATTGTTGTTTATCTTACTATGATTGATTTATTGTGCCGCTGGCGCGGCAAATATCCGATATCTATTTGAAAACTGGTTCAGCCTCCGGCGGGTGACTTTCTCCTGGCGAGAAAGTCACCAAAGCGCCACATAAGGGGATATCCCCTT
>JAZOBV010000036.1:0-3307 GCA_045596145.1 Candidatus Pelethomonas sp. | reverse complement strand
TTATTTTTTTCCTTTGCGCGCTTATCGTTTATTATCTTCATATGCTCCTCGGTGATAAGCTCCACTCCGTTTTCCTTTGCCCAATCCACGCATCCCTTGAGGACGAGGGGGAGGAAGACTCTCGGGACGGCGAGAACTGTTTTGAGAGCCTCATCCGTAAATTTGACCTTATCGTCGGCACGGTCTGCTGCGTATCTTACCGATTCGAGGGATGCCTGCCTCATTTGGAGAAGCTCGGCTCTCATTTTTGTTTTGCGATGGAACCAGAAGTTCTTACTGTCTCTGTAGCCGTAGTCTACCGGGAGGGGCGGAAAATCCTTGGCGCGGACACCGTTGATGATGGCATCGTGGTACTTCTTCTTCATCAGAATACGGTCCACCTTCAGAATGAAGTGGCAGCCGAACTTGGAGGTGATGCCGTTGAAATCGTGATAAGGAGGCTCATAGCCGTTAAGCTCACCGGGCTGGTCGTTCTGGGCATTGTCCAGCTCACGGACCCAGGTGCACTCGATGACCTGAATAGCATCGGTCAGGACCTGAGGACGCTTCTCACCGGTCTGCTCCTCGATCTGGCTGGTCTCCAGCTTAAACTGGCAGCCGGGCATTTTATCCTCGGGCTTGTCGCCGGGCCAGCTCAGCTTCACACACTCCTTGAAGGTCTTGGGCTTGTCATCCACAAAATTGATGGCACACTTGCCGGTACGCAGGATGTTCTGCGCGGTGTTGGAGGAGTTGCGGCAGGACAGCAGCATGGCATAGAAGTCCTTACCGGCAACATAGTAGGGCTGCACCAGAGAATAGGGACCCAGCGTAGTGGTACCGTCCTCGCACAGGGTACTGATCACCACTGTGGGCATAGGGAAGAAAAGTGAGGTCTGATAGAAATTATCTACAACCCGCAGATTCTCAAAGCTGGACATGATGCTTCACTCCTTAAAATAGCTTGTCGATCATCCCAAACATGTCATCAAAATCCGTTCCCGCCATAGTCCATGTCAGCAGAGCTTCCGCCACAAACGATGCAGCATAATCCGTTTCACAGAATTTCCGCAGTGGACCGGAAAGCTGATCGCGAAGCATTGCGTGATAGCGGCGGAAGGAGCCGGAAAAGCCGGATACTGCCGCCTCATCCCGAAAAACAGCGCTGTTTCCATCGGCATAGGAGTGAAGCTGGTCGTAGATGCAGCGTACTACCGGTTCATGCGTTTCAGACTGCGCACTCACCGCTTCAATAGCTGCTATGCAGTCATTCCAGTCGCTCAGCATGTAGGTCGCAAGCAGCTCGTCCTTGGAGGAAAAATAGTTATAAACCGTTCCCACACCGACACTGCACGCCTTCGCTACCGAGCGAATAGTAACCGCACTGTAGCCCGACTGCTCGATCTGCCGCCGTGCTTCAGCGATCAGCCTGCTTTCCAGATTTTCGATGATCTTGGGCATAATGACTCCTTTTGCGAACACGCTTTATGAACACGTTCACTTTAGTACAGTATAATAACAAAACCTAAAAATGTCAATGAATTCAGACAACAAATAGATTTGACAGTCTCTTTCCCCGTATGCTAATATGAGATCGTATAAAAACATCCAGAAGTGAGAAAAGTTATGTACAGCGATATTTTCTGCAAGGTTTATAATGAATTTGGCTGGAATTACTATCCCGAGGTCTTCGGTGAAGCACTGCTGGAGTGGCTTTCACAGCATAAGCTTACAGTCAACACCGCCCTCGATCTCGCCTGCGGAACAGGCATCCTCTGCGAAATGCTGCAAAAGGCAGGCATTGAGAGCTCCGGCATGGATCTGTCCGATGGCATGATCCGCATCGCCCGGGAGCGCAGTCCCGGCATCCACTATGATATAGCGGATATGACGACCTACCGCCCGAACCGGGAGTTTGACCTTGTCACCTGCACCGGAGACGCCATCAACCACATCTCCGAGCTTGCGGATATCGAAAAGATCTTCCGGAATGTCCACGCCTATACGGCTCCCGGCGGATATTTCATCTTTGATCTGCTCAACGAGAATGAGATCTCCACCAGCGAGCCCTTTGAAATGGACTTCACCGACTCCACCCGCGTCTGGTTTCAGATGACCACGCCCGGCGAAAAGCGGGTAAACTTAAAAATACGGGTCTACGAAAACGGTACGCTGGCATTTGAAGAAAATATACGGGAAACCGTCCACGATCCGGAAACGATCTGCGACTTGCTGCGCAAATGCGGCTTCTCCGTCATCAAATGCGCCGATCAGCTTCTGGACGATCCGGACAGGCACGGCACAACATGGTTCATTGTCGCAAAAAAGTAGCCATATAATTACCCTCCCTGCTGCTGCAGCGCGATCACAGCGCATAGGACATCCACACGCCGCCATACAGTGTTTGGGGAGGGGATGCGATGCAGTGCAGAATGATCGAGCTCAGGTACAAGGAGGTCATCAACATCTGCGACGGATGCAGGCTGGGGTATGTGGGCGATGTGGAGGTGCTGCTGCCGGAGGGAAAGGTCTCCGCGCTGATCGTTCCGGGACCTTACCGCTTTTTCGGGCTGTTCGGACGGGGCGAGGAATTCTATATCCCATGGGAGTGCATCAAGCAGATCGGAGATGACATTATTCTGATCGACAAGCCTGTCGAGCGCCGTCCGCCGCAGCAGGAGCCGCGCCGGCGCAAGCGCATGTTCTGATGGAAAATTTTTATTTTTTCAAGCAAAAAGTTCTTGCAAAACGGTAACGCCTGTGATATTATACTACGGTATTACGCACAGCTTTGGATGTTTGGTCGGTGCCGCTCACGCGGTTGGCCCGACAGATGAAGAAGCTGGAGGTAAGAAAACTAAATTTTACGGAGGAAACTACTACTATGGCAAACGTTGTATCCATGAAGCAGCTGCTGGAAGCCGGTGTCCACTTCGGTCATCAGACCCGCCGCTGGAACCCCAAGATGGCCCCCTATATCTACACCGAGCGTAACGGCATCTACATCATCGACCTGCAGAAGACCGTTAAGAAGCTCGAGGAGGCTTACAGCTTCGTTCGTCAGCTGAGCGAGAGCGGCCAGTCCATCCTGTTCGTCGGCACCAAGAAGCAGGCTCAGGAGGCTATCAAGGACGAGGCTCTGCGCTGCAACATGTACTATGTCAACGCCCGCTGGCTGGGCGGTATGATGACCAACTTCAAGACCATGCGCACCCGTGTTGACCGTCTGGCTCAGCTCAAGCGCATGCAGGAGGACGGCACCTTCGATATGCTGCCCAAGAAGGAAGTCATCAAGCACATGGCCGAGATCGAGAAGCTGGAGAAGTAT
>JAZOBV010000035.1:0-6789 GCA_045596145.1 Candidatus Pelethomonas sp. | reverse complement strand
CCTTCTCTCTGAGTGAGGGCATCGTATCCTGTCTGGACCGCGAGATCAACGTGGACGGCACACCCTTCAACATGATCCAGATCAGCGCCGCCGTCAACTCCGGCAACTCCGGCGGTCCCCTGTTCAACACCTACGGCGAGGTGGTAGGCATCGTGTCCGCCAAGTACTCCAGCAGCTCCTCCGGCACCTCTGTGGAGGGTCTGGGCTTCGCCATCCCCATCGACGATGTTCTCTACATGATCCGGGATATCATGGAAAACGGTCAGGTCACCACCCGCCCCTATCTGGGAATCATGGCGGCGTACGACAGCCAGAGTGAGCGCAGCGGCGTAAAGTCCGGCGTTTATATTGAGAGCATCATCGAGGGCGGTCCCGCTGAGAAGGCGGGATTGCGGGCGGGCGACGTGATCACCATGATCGGCGTTGCCACCATCACGAGCCGCAATGACATTTCCGCTCTCAGCAAGAGCTATAAGGCGGGCGACACCGTTTCTGTCACCTATGTCCGCGACCGTCAGGTCTACACCACTACCCTCACCTTCGGAAGCACCACCGAGGCTCCCGAAACCACCACCCAGCAGAGTCAGCAGACCTATCCCGACGGCTACTTCGGTTACGGCGGCGATCTGGATGATTTCTTCGACTTCTACTTTGGCGGCGGCCGCGGCAGCGACGGCGGCAACGCCGCGTAATTCCCATCGCGTTCTTCTCTTCCCTCTCTTTTCTCTATAAGTACATGGGCAGTGTGATTTCACGCTGCCCATGTACGCTTTTATAATATGTTAATGAACCATCCTCCCCATCTCATCATACAATGTGAAAAAAAGGAGGAGTTCTTATGCCCATCATCTATCTCAGTCCCTCCACACAGGAGGGTAACCGCTATGTTACCGGCACAGGTACCGAGGAGCAGTGGATGAACCGCCTTGCCGATGCCATGATCCCCTATCTCAACGCCAGCGGCATCCGCTACACGCGCAACACTCCCCAGATGACCGCCGGCAGCTCCATCCGGCAGGCAAATCAGGGGTATTACGACTTCTATCTCGCGCTTCATTCCAACGCCGCAGGTCCCGGAAACTACGGCGGTGAGCGCGGCGTGATCGCCTTTTACTACCCCGGCAGTACGCAGGGACAGCGGGCAGCGCAGATCTTCGCCAACAATCTGGAGGATATCTACCCCGAGCCTTCCCGGGTCTATACCCGCGCCACCACCACGCTGGGCGAGGTGCGCGACTCCCGCTTCCCCGCCGTTCTTCTGGAGATCGCCTACCACGACAATACGGAGGATGCCCGCTGGATCGAAAACAACATCACCGCCATCGCCCAGAACCTTGTACTCAGCCTGACGGACTACTTCGACATTCCCTTCATCTGGCCCACCGATCCCTGGCAGGGTACTGTGCGTGCCCGGGGCGGCACACTGAACCTCCGCAGCCGCCCGGAACCGGATGCCTACATCATTGCAAATATCCCAGACGGTGCCCGTGTGATGGTCTACGGCGAGTATGAGGGCTGGTATGTCGTGCGCTACGGCGACTATGTGGGCTACGCCGCGGGGCAGTTCATCTCCTAGATTTTATCTCCCGTCCGGTGATATTTTTCTTGACAGAATGGCAGAACAGCTAGTATTATTAACTAGGATTATTATCGGCGGATAATAGGGGTATCCGCCGGTTATTTCCATGCCCGGCTTTACGTCACGCCGGGTTAGCCTAAGCATAATGATCCGAATCATTATGCTTAGACTACACAAAAACCCCCAGAACATAAAAACAGGAGGAAGCAAGATGGAATTTAAGCTGATCCATATTGTGGCAGTCATTGCCGCATTTGCCATCGCTGCCATCGTGTTCTTCCTTCTCGGTATCGTTTACCGCAAGAAGGTCTCTGAAAAGGAGATCTCCAGCGCAGAAGAAGAGGCACGCCGCATTATCAACGACGCTATCAAGAGCGCCGAGGGTAAGAAACGCGAAGCCATGCTGGAGGCCAAGGAGGAGATCCTGCAAGAGCGCAGCGAATATGAGAAGGAAGAGAAGCAGCGCCGCAGCGACCTGCAGAAGTCTGAGCGCCGTCTGCAGCAGAAAGAGGAGGCTCTTGACCGCAAGGTGGAGAACATCGAGCGCAAGGAAGAAGCCCTCACCCAGAAGCATGCTGAGGCTGACCGCGAGCTGGAGGAAGTCAAGCTCATCAAGCGCAGCCAGACGGAAATGCTGGAGCGCATCTCCGGCTTTACTACCGAGGAAGCCAAGAATTATCTGATCGCTCAGGTGGAAACCGAGGTCACCCACGAGACCGCCATGAAGATCAAGGAGATCGTCGCCGGTGCCATCCAGCGCTGCGCCGCCGATCACGTTGCTGAGATCACTGTCAGTGTGGTTCCCCTGCCCAATGACGAAATGAAGGGCCGCATCATCGGCCGTGAGGGCCGCAACATCCGCACCATTGAAACCATGACCGGTGTTGACCTCATCATTGATGATACACCGGAGGCGATCACTGTTTCCTGCTTCGAGCCCGTCCGCCGCGAGGTAGCCCGCGTGGCTCTGGAAAAGCTCATCGCCGATGGCCGCATCCACCCCACTCATATCGAGGAGATGGTGGAGAAGGCACGCCGCGAGGTGGATACCGTCATCAAGAACGAGGGCGAGCGCGCCGCGTTTGAGACCGGTGTGCGCGGTCTGCATCCCGAGGTGCAGAAGATGCTGGGTAAGCTCCACTACCGCACCAGCTACGGTCAGAACGTTCTGCAGCACTCCATCGAGGTCAGCCATATCGCAGGTCTCATGGCAGCCGAGCTGGGCATTGATGTCACCAGCGCCAAGCGCGCCGGTCTGCTCCACGATATCGGCAAGGCTCTGGACCACGAGTTCGAGGGCACCCACGTCAATCTGGGTGTGGAGTTCTGCCGCAAGTACAAGGAGAAGGAAGATATCCTCAACGCCATTCAGGCGCACCACGGCGACGTAGAGTGCCAGACTCTGATGGCTTGCCTTGTGCAGGCTGCGGATGCCGTTTCCGCCGCCCGTCCCGGCGCCCGCCGTGAGGATCTGGAGAACTACATCAAGCGTCTGGAGAAGCTGGAGGAGATCACCGGCAGCTATCCCGGCGTTGAGAAGTCCTTTGCCATCCAGGCAGGCCGCGAGGTGCGCGTTATGGTTCGCCCCGAGCAGGTCAGCGAGGATCAGATGGTCATCCTTGCCCGTGAGCTTGCCAAGCGCATTGAGGACGAGCTGGAATATCCCGGTCAGATCAAGGTTCACGTGCTGCGTGAGACCAAGGTCGTGGAGTACGCAAAGTAAAAACTTCAAGCGGATTGACGTACCCGCGTGAAATGATGAAAAATCCCATCAGTTGGCTGAGCCAACTGATGGGATTTCTTTATTTTGCCCGTTTGAGATATTCAAGGATCTCAAGCATATATTTATAGTTGTCTGTTTTCCTTGCCCTCTCTTCATCGTCCTCGTAGTGGAGGAATATGACGTATTGGCAGAACGCGGAAATGGCTGTGTCCCGCAAAAATTCCTTTCTTGTGGCAGTAAAAGCGGGGTTTTTCCGCATTTCCTCGTAATATGCATCCAAAAACGCCATAGCGGAGTCATGGGAGATATAAAACGAATCATCTTGGTCAGTAACAAAGGCAAATCTGCCAAGATCAAGGAAGTAAGGAACGATCCCCGAGGTCTCCCAGTCGAGGATATAGACCTTCTCCCTGTTCACCAGTGCGTTAATGGGCAGCAGGTCATCGTGGATCAGCGTGTGCGGCGCTTCAAAGAACCGTCCGGCGATAAACGCATAGACCTCCTCATATCCCGGAAAGCGTTCCTTCACCGTGTTCCAGTAGTCCTCCACCATCTCAGCGAAGTACCAGTCGGACAGCTTGGTGTGTCCGCCCCCGGTCAGATACGCACTCTGGATGCGGGCAAGCTCCCATCCGATCCGGGCGGCATCCTCTGCGCCGCATCCTCTCGCGTCCTCCCCCTCGGCATATTCCATCACCACATAGAGGTCATCACCGATCTCTAATGCCTCCAATATCTTCGGCACAGCAAAATCATGTCCGGCAAAGTAAGTATCAAAAACGGTCTTGTCGCCCTTGCGCTTCTTGTCCTTTTTCAGAATGAACTTACCTTTTTCTCCCTGCAAAAGCCAGACGTCATAAATCTTGTCCAACTGCGTATCAATAAAACGCAGGCAGTTTTTTTGATCGGTAACGCCGTATTTTTCCGCAGCGGCGGCGATGGGCAAAAATTCCTCCGCCGTTACGAGTCTGTATTCTGTCATCCGGGTTCTCCTTTTATCTTTGCTCCAAAATGTACAATCTGCTGCCACTGTCGCCCATGACGCGGGTCTCAGCGTCCCATCCGGTGCCGGAGAAGCCCTGCTTGACGTACGCGCCGCAGGTCATCAGAACATCGCCCGTTGCGGTGATATCCTCCCGCTCACTCCTGGGGGCGATCACCTTTTCCGCGATGGTCTGTAGAAGTGAATCCTGCCGGATATGGACAGGCGAGATCATATTCACCAGTCCGCCGAAGTCCCGCAGCTCTACCTTTACCGGACGAACCTCCACGCGGTAAACGCCATCCTCATTCAATCCCCTTGCGCGCAGCCGCACCGCGGCGGCGTTGGGACGGTTTTCCTGCTGGAGCAGCAGCGTCAGCGCGGTTTTTTTGTTTTTCGCCACACAGGACATCTGCCACATGCCGCCCTCGCCGCCCTGCAGGCGGTGGCTCTGCCCGAATTGCAGCACAGAGCGGTACGCCTTGTAGAAAGCGATCTGCCCCGCTACCTGCTGCTTCTCCTCCCGGGACAATTCCCTGAGGTCGCACTCATAGCCCAGAAGCCCCAGTGCGGCAACGTGGAAGCGGCTGGCAAGGGGCGTGCGGCGCAGGGTCTGATGGTTGGGACTTCCGCTGACATGCGCTCCCATGACGCTCTGGGGATAGCCAAAGCTGGCGTTGTACTGCATCCGGCAGCGGCACAGTGCGTCCGTATTGTCCGAAAGCCACACCTGCGGCATGTAGGCGAGCATACCCGGATCGGTGCGGTTGCCGCCGGAAGCACAGGCCTCAAAGAGAATATGAGGAAAGCGGCTCGTCAGAGCGCCCAGCACACGGTACAGTCCCAGCACATAACGGTGGCGGCTCTCCCCCTGCCGCTCAGAAGGCAGGACGGTCGAATAGCTATCAGTAATAATGCGGTTCATGTCCCATTTGACATAAGAAATATTAGCAGAGGAAAACACCTCCGTCAGTGCGGCGATCAAATGATCCTGCACGTCCCCCCTGCCCAGATCCAGTACATACTGGTTGCGTCCCACCGCCTGATCCTTCCGTCCGAGGATCCAGTCGGGATGAGTGCGGTAGAGGTCGCTGTCTTCGCTGACCATTTCCGGCTCCACCCACAGACCGAATTTCATCCCCAGACCATTGATTTCATCGGCAAGCCCTTTCAATCCCCTGGGAAGCTTCTTCTCGTGGATGGTCGTCCAATCGCCGAG
Organism: Candidatus Pelethomonas sp.; assembly: GCA_045596145.1. GTDB lineage: Bacteria > Bacillota > Clostridia > Oscillospirales > Oscillospiraceae > Pelethomonas. The sequence continues at coordinate 1,286 of JAZOBV010000035.1, read as the reverse complement.
GGAGCAGGTGTCACTGTCCCGCCTTCCAAACCAGCCGTCGTCCAGCACGAACAGCTCCGCGCCCAGCGCTCTGCCCTCTTTGGCAAGCTTCACCAGCTCCCGGTGATTGAACCGGAAATAGAAGCTCTCCCAGCTGTTCACCAGAATGGGACGCTCCCGCCGCTTCCACACGCCGCGCACGATATGCTCCCGGATAAAGCGGTGCAGTCCCCGACTCATGGCGGCAAAGCCGTCACCAAAAGTCATGGCAGCTTCCGGTGCGGTGAAGCTCTCACCCGCCTCCAGAAGCCACGAGAAATCCTCGCTCTGGATGCCATGGAGGAAGCGCAGCGCGCCGTAGGCGTTGCCCGAGGCGCAGGCGCGGTGGTCGCCGCTGTAAAGGAGGTTGAAGCCGTACGCGTCGCCGTGATCCTCCGTGGCGTGGGGTGCGTGGAGCATCACAAAGGGATTGGCGCGGTTGGAGGATACGCCGCAGCGGCTGCCGCTCACTACTGTTCCTGCGCCGCAGGGCGTGTGGGTGGGTTCAAACTCCCGTGCCCACGCGCCGTTGAAGGTGGTCATGGTCAGCTCCTGCGTGTCAAAGTCGATCTGATTGCTCGCAAGTCGCAGAACAGTCACGCTCTCGCTGCCGAGGTTTTGCAGCACCGCCGAGCGGGTGATCACATCGCAGTCGTCGAAAGTGGTGTAGTACAGCGTAAGGCGCAGCTTCGCGCGTTTTTCCAGCAGCGTAATGCGCAGTGTCTGCGCAGCGCCGTTTTCATCATAAGCAGCGGGAAGCTCCGAAAAGACGGGCTTTTCGGAAAGGATCTCCGCCCCTTCAAACCGGAAATCGGTGCGGGTATCGCCGTCGGCGGTGCGGACAGAAACAAAGCTCTCCCGCACATCGCCCAGTCCCGGTGCGGATATCTCCTGCAAAAGGGTTTCGGGATAGATACCCTCCAGAACGGCGGCATTACCCGGCGCGTGATGCTCCTGTGGGATCAGGGCACCGGCACCGGCGGAGAGGTCGATGCGTTTTCCGTAGTGCAGATGCTGTAAAAATCCCTGGGTTGTGACGCGGAAGCAGTAGGTGGTGTTCTCTGTATTCAGAATAAACAGATTTTTCCGCTGTTCGATCATGGTATTTTCCCCCCTGTTCGCGGGTGTTTTTTTATTTTCTGTGCCGCTTAAGCGGCAGATAACAGTTATCTAGTCGATACCGTGTTCTGCCTCCGGCGGGATACTTTCTCCTCGTCGAGAAAGTATGCAAAGCGCCGCTGAAACCTCTTCGGTTTCAGCCTTCCCGC
>JAZOBV010000034.1:0-7026 GCA_045596145.1 Candidatus Pelethomonas sp. | reverse complement strand
CAGTGGATGCACTTGTTGGGGTCATAGCTGAGGAAGGGGTGGTCGTCCACCTTCTGACGGCCCAGCACCTGACGGCCCTCGACGTAGGGAGAGGTCTCCACGCCGTATTCGTTGCAGTAGCGCTGGAGCTGGCAGTCGCCGTTGCCCTCGCAGCTGAAGCACTCACGGTTGTGCTCACTCAGAAGCAGCTCAAGAACGGTTTTTCTCGCCTTGATGACACGCTCGGAGCGGGTGCTGACGACCATGCCCTCTTCGGCTTTCGTGTTGCAGGAGGTGACCAGAAGGTTTTTGCCCTCCACCTCTACAACGCACAGGCGGCAGGAGCCGATGTCACTGACGCCTTCGAGATAACAGAGCGTAGGGATCTCGATCCCCGCGCCGCGGGCAGCCTGAAGGATCGTCTGACCCTCCGACGCTTCCACGATTCTTTTATCGATCGTTAAACGCATTGTTTCCTCCTTAATGCTCCACTGCGCCTTCCAGAACGCCGCAGCCAAACTTGTCGCACCGCAGGCATCTGCCGCACTCCTGTCTGGCTTCCTCGCTGGTCATGGGGCACTCCACGTGCTCGAAATCACGCTTGCGCTCGTGGGCGGAGCGCTCCTGAATGTTCACGCGTCCGGTGGGAACGCGGTTGTTGAAGTGAAGGGTGGGCTCGGCGATGTCGCAGGTGAGCTTATGGTGGTAGCCGAGATATTCATCAATCGCGGCTGCGGCGACCTTGCCGCCGGCAATGGCGCGGATGGCGGTGGCGGGACCGGTGGCGCAGTCACCGCCGACAAACACGCCGGGCATATTCTCGATGGAGGTGTCCTTGGCCGCACGGAAGACCTTGCGGTCAGCGGGCATACCGAACTCCTCAAAGGGAGCGCTGACGATATCCTGACCGACAGCGATCAGTACCACATCGCAGGCGATGCGCTCCTCGGGTTTGGAGGGATTGTCGATGGGTGCGGGGCGGCCATCCTTGTAGGGGCCGGTCATCTGGGGCTTGACCCACAGGGCGGCGCAGCTGCCGTCGGCATCTGCCTCGATGCGCACGGGGGACATGAGAAGGCGCAGCTCGATGCCCTCGGCAACGGCGGCTTCGATCTCGGAGACCAGAGCGGTCATGTCCTCCTGACGGCGGCGGTAGACCACGCTGACTTCCGTCGCGCCGCAGCGGACAGCGCTGCGGGCGGCATCCATTGCCACATTGCCGCCGCCGATGACGGCGACCTTCTTGCCGGTGTAGTCAGGCTTGTTGCCGTGACCGATCTCGTCCAGCATCTCAACGGCGGAGAAGACGTTCTTGCTGTCAACACCGTCCATGCGCAGCTTCTTGCCGACCTGTGCGCCGATGGCGACGAACATGGCATCGTAGCTGCGGCGGACCTCCTCAATAGAGATATCCTTGCCGACTGAGGTGTTGTACTTCACCTCGATGTTGCCGGTGGAGAGGATCGCGCGCATATCCTCGTCCAGACGGTCCTTGGGGAAGCGGTAGTTGGGGATGCCGTACATCAGCATACCGCCCAGCCGCTCCTTTGCCTCGAAGACTGTTACCTTGTGACCCATCAGACTGAGGAAATAGGCTGCGGTCATGCCGCAGGGACCGCCGCCGATAACGGCGACCTTCTTGCCGGTGAGGGGATTTGCCTTGGGGACCTCCACCTTGTCTGCCGCGATCTGATCCACGGCGTACTTCTTGATGCCGCGGATGTTCAGGGGCGCGTCGATCAGCGTTCTTCTGCAGCGCTCCTCACAGGGGTGCTCGCAGATCATAGCGCAGGCGGTGGGCAGGGGATTGTCACGCCGGATCAGATTGATGGCATCGGCGTAGTTTCCGTCTGCCACATGGGCGATGTAGCCGGGGATATCCACATGGGCGGGGCACATGGACACGCAGGGGATCTTCTGACCGCCGGTGCCGTAGCACTCACCGCTCTCGATGTAGCCGATGTACTCGTCGTGGAAGGCGGTAAGACCGTCCAGCACTTCGCTGGCGCTCTCATAGCCGATGGCGCAGTCTGCGCTGTCGCGGATCATCTCCGCGAGGGACTTGATCTCGTCCAGAATTTCCACGGTGGCTTTGCCGCGCAGGATCTTCAGCAGCATCTGCTCGATCTGGCGAAGACCGTCACGGCAGGGGACGCACTTTCCGCAGGTTTGGCTCCGCGCCGCCTGCAGCAGTGCCAGCTGCACGGTGACAGGGCAGGAACCCGGCGGATAGATCTTGACTTTGTCAGCAAACTTGGACAGGAAGTATTTGATCTTCACGTCCGCGCTGTTGCTGTCCGCGAGATAAAACTTGCTCACGTTGTTTCATATCCTTTCTCGTTTGGTTACAATGCCGCTTCTGTCGCTCAGGTTACGCCTTTCACCGGCAGAACATTGTTTTCGGTGGTCATCATATCACTCGTTTTCGACTTTTTCAACAGTAAATTTGCATAAATTTCAATTTTTTTTATTTTTTTGAAACTTTATACGAAAAATATGAATAAATATGGTTTTTGAAAAAGGGCTTTCCGGCATGGAATAGGGTGAAAATTCTTTGTTGACATTTTCGACCTTTTTGACCATAATATAACCCACAAAAATCGAAGCGAATTTCGAGCCGGACATGCCTAAGCCTTCCTGGTATGGCGGCCGGCCGCAGGGAAGAAACTTCCCTGCCCGGGCACGGTTGGAAACGGCCGTACCTTCCGTTACTTGAAAAGGAGTTCGGGTATGAGATCATATCGATTGAGGACGATCCTCTTCCTTGCCCTGTGCTGCGATCTGGGACTGTTTTCCAAGCGGCTGATCGCGCCTGCGGCAAATGTTATCACCGACGCACTGCACATTCCCGGCGGCATCGGAACCAGCTTTTCACTGATGTTTCTGGTGGTGGCAGCCATGCTGGTGCCCCGCTTCGGGTGCGCCACGATCATGGGAATGGTGCAGAGCGTGATCGCTCTGAGCCTTGGAATGGTTGGCAGTATGGGGGCGCTGTCCCCGGTTGGATACATCGTTCCCGGGCTGGTCATTGACCTGCTCGTCAGTCTGACGCGGCGCTTGCCTCTGTCAAGAACCGAACGTACCATGGTCGTCAATGCCGCTGCGGGTTTGTCCGCCGCGCTAGCGGCGAATCTGGTCGTATTTCGGCTGCGGGGAACGGTGCTGCTGCTGTACCTGTGCGTCGCGGCGACCTCGGGAGCCATTTGCGGACTCCCTGCGTCGGAGCTGGTGCGCAGGCTGATGCCGGTCATTGGTCGGAGCTTACGGGACGAAAATAAACGGGGAGTGATCGAACATGAAAAAGAAATCTAAGGGTACAATTATTATTGCTGTGCTTCTGCTGGTTACCGCAGGTGCCGCGCTGCTCCATCTGACCACCAGAACCGAGGTTTTGGAGGGCATTTTGCTGGTGGAAAAGGACGGTATAAAAATTAAAATCGAAATGGCTTCGCTGACACTGGAACCGGTATCCGGAACCATCGTAAACGGCAAAGGGGAGGAGATCGCCATTGATTCTCCCGGTATTTTGCTGTCAAAGCTGCTTTTGGATGCGGGCGTTGCGGTCGGTGAGCAGATAGTTGTTGTTGCAGATGACGAATACAGCGCGGTCGTCACCGCCGCGGAGCTGAATGAGCCGGATCGGGTCTTTCTGCTGGTGCGGGAGGGAGAGCGCCCTCAGTTGGTGGTATTTGGTGATCCCAACAGCAAGAGAAATGTGTCCGGTGTGATCCGGCTGGTGGTGAAATGATACCTTTTTACAGCAAACGCAATCAGGTCTATCCCTGCCTTTACCACGGCGGGGCGGCGGTGGAAAAGCATTTTTCCGCTCCTGCCGACTGGCGGCGGGAGCGGGAGCTTTACGCTGCACTGAGCGGGAAATTGCCGGTTCCCGCCGTGCTGGCAGAGCGGGAGGGCGTAATTATTACACGCTATGAGCCCTATCCGACTTTTCTTGTCCTGCTGGAGCGGCAGGAGGCGGAGGGGTTTAACGAATATCCGTGGCGGGAGCTGGCGCGGTGGCTGAAAAAATGCCACGCCCTGTCCGGTATGCTGCCGGAGGACGGAAATCTGCGAAATTTCCTCTGGAACAGTGAATCCGGTTCCGTCATCGGACTGGATCTGGAGAGTCTGCGTCCGATGCCGCTGCCGGAATGCGGCGCGGCGGTGATCGCCGCCGTGAAGACCTATGACCCCGAGGGGACGGCGGTGAAGCGGCAGGCAGCCGCGGTGCTGGCGGAATGTCTTGATGTGCCGCCGCAGATGATCCTGTCCGCAGAAAGCGTGATGCGGGAGCGGCGGGGGAAAAAGAAGTCCCGTCCAATGAGCGGCATCATTCTTGCCGGAGGACAGTCCAGCCGTATGGGAACGCCCAAGGCCCTGCTTGGGCTGGAAGGGGAAACCCTTTTACAGCGGCAGGCGGACAAGCTTCGCACGCTGGGTATCGAAGATGTGATGATCTCGGGTGGGTTTGAACTGCCCGATGTTCGCAGCATAGCGGACGAATATCCCCAAAGAGGACCGTTGGGCGGTTTGCACGCCTGTCTGAAGGCGGCAAAGCATGAACGGTGTCTGGTGCTGAGCGTGGACGCTCCGCTGATCCCGGTGAACGCGCTTGCCCATCTCTGCCGCGCGCATACGGAGGGAGTCACAGTACTGCGCCATGAGGGTGGAGAGGAACCGCTGGTCGCCGTTTACGACAGCGGACTGCACAACCTCGTCGCTCCCGTGATCGAATTCGGCGGCGCGCCGGTGCGAAGACTGCGGGAAATGACCGCATGGAACACATTTGACTATCGTGGACCGCTGGAATTTTTGCAAAACTGCAACACGCCGGAGGATTTTGCCCGCATGACCGCGATTGCGGAGGAGTACCGCAGGAAGGGGCTGCCGCTGTAAAGGCGGATAGCTTCCTGCAATATCACATTTAAAATGTCCGTTTTTGAGCGGACAGTCATCAAAGGTCAAAAACAACGCGCAAAGCATCGGCAAATTGCGATGCTTTGCGGGTTGTTCGCTGTTTTGCGGGAAAACGGCGGCAGATGGGTAAAAAAAGACCCGATCAAACCATTTTTTGACCGGAACACCCTTGACAATATCAAAAAATCATGCTAAACTGAGTTGCTTATAATCTGAGATAGTGGGAAAGTATCCCCCACCCACTATCGACAGTATAGCAGTTTCTCACAGAAAAGGCAATAGGGAACTGCTGAAAAAGTATCAACAAGTCCGGGCGTGCCGGACGCGGCAGGGGGATCAATCAGTTAGTTTAGCGCGCGGCGCTGCCTCCGGTCAGGGCGCTGCCGCGCGGCAAGAAAGGTAGATGAGTGACAAGATGGCAAAGGATAAACTCTACGGTAAGACTCTGCGAAAGAATTTTGCCCGGTATGAAGAGATCATGCCCATGCCCAATCTGCTGGAGATCCAGAAGACCTCTTATCAGTGGTTTCTGGAGACCGGTCTGAGAGAGGTTTTCGCGGATGTCGGCTCCATCAGCGACTATGCCGGTACACTGGAGCTGAGCTTCGTTGACTTCAGCATGAACGAGGCACCCAAGTATGACGTTGAGGAGTGCAAGGCGCGCGACGCAACGTATGCCGCGCCTCTGAAGGTCAGTGTGCGCCTGCACAACCGCGAGACCCAGGAGATCAAGGAGCAGGAGATCTTCATGGGTGACTTCCCCCTGATGACCAAGTCCGGTACCTTCGTTATCAACGGTGCCGAGCGCGTGGTCGTTTCCCAGATCGTCCGCTCCCCCGGTATCTACTACGGCAAGGAGCTGGATCCCAAGACCGATCTGCCCCTGCTGACCTCCACCGTCATTCCCTACCGCGGCGCATGGCTGGAGTATGAGACGGATACCAACGAGCTGTTCTGGGTCCGTATTGACAAAAACCGCAAGCTGCCCATCACCTGTCTGATCCGCGCCATCGGTCTCAAGACCGACGCGGAGATCCTGGAGTTCTTTGGCGATGATCCCACCATTGTCGCCACTCTGGAGAAGGATACCTGCAAGACCTACGAGGAGGCGCTGCTGGAGATCTACCGCAAGCTGCGTCCCGGTGAGCCCCCCACGGTGGACAGCGCCGAGACCCTGATCCGCAACCTCTTCTTCGATCCCCGCCGCTACGACCTGAGCATGGTGGGCCGTTACAAGTTCAATAAGAAGCTGGCTCTGTGGGTGCGCGCCGGCGAGCGCAAGCTGCTCGCTCCCGTTGCCCATCCCGCCACCGGCGAGATCCTCTATGAGGAGGGTCATGTCCTCAGCCGTGCCGAGGCCCGTGAGCTGGATGCCATCGGTGTCAATGAGGTCATCGTGGATGTGGACGGCAAGAGCATGAAGATCTTCTCCAACCACATGTGCGATCTGGACCGCTATGTGGACTTTGATCCTCTGGCCGAGTGCGGCATCAAGGAGCGCGTGCGCTTCGAGGTCGTGCAGGAGCTGATCGGCAAGTACGAGGGCGAGGAGCTCAAGGAGCAGATCCGCGCCAACGTTGACCGCCTGATCCCCAAGCACATCATTGTTGACGATATCTACGCTTCCATTAACTATATGAATGCCCTTGCCAAGGGCCTTACCGTCAAGGATGATATCGACCATCTGGGCAACCGCCGCCTCAGATGCGTGGGTGAGCTGCTGCAGAACCAGTTCCGCATCGGCTTTTCCCGCATGGAGCGTGTCATCCGTGAGCGCATGACTATTCAGGATCTGGACATCGTTACTCCCCAGAGCCTCATCAATATCCGCCCCGTTACCGCGGCGATCAAGGAGTTCTTCGGCTCCAGCCCCCTCAGCCAGTTCATGGATCAGACCAATCCTCTGGCTGAGCTGACCCACAAGCGCCGTCTGTCCGCACTGGGTCCCGGCGGCCTCTCCCGTGAGCGCGCCAGCATGGATGTTCGTGTCGTTCACTACAGCCACTACGGACGTATGTGCCCCATCGAGACCCCCGAAGGTCCCAACATCGGTCTGATCAACTATCTCTCCACCTACGCCCGTATCAATGAGTACGGCTTCATTGAAGCACCCTTCCGCAAGGTCGATCA
>JAZOBV010000033.1:0-6826 GCA_045596145.1 Candidatus Pelethomonas sp. | reverse complement strand
GTCCGTACAAAAGTGGGCCGTCGGAGACCGACACCAGCTAAAAGGCTGATACAGACTCATCTGCCGCAAAAGGCGGCACGCCCCCCAGAAACATCCCAAAATTCCCTCTTGAAATTACAGCAACAATCATGTATAATACATCCTGCACTATGGAATACCCTCCGCAAGCATTCGTGTTGAGGTTCCGGTCTCGCGCAATGGATGCCTGTGAACCATGTCAGGCGGGGAACCGAGCAGCATTAAGCGGGACGACATGTGCCGCGAGGGTGCCGGTTCGGAGCGGATGCTTGCGGAGAGTATTTCATAGTGCTCTTTTTGTATGAGCACAAGGGAGTGATACCATGTATCAGGCACTATACCGCAAGTGGCGTCCCAAGGCGTTCGCCGACGTGGTCGGACAGGAGCATATCACCGAGACCCTGCGCCGCCAGGTGGAGCAGGGACGGCTCAGCCACGCCTATCTTTTCACCGGAACAAGGGGAACGGGCAAGACCACCTGCGCAAAGATCCTCTCCAAGGCGGTCAACTGTGAGCATCCGGTGAACGGTGATCCCTGTAATGAATGTGCCGCGTGCCTCGGCATCGACAATGGCAGCCTTTTGGATGTTCTGGAGCTGGACGCTGCCTCCAACAACGGTGTGGATCATGTCCGCGCCCTGCGGGATGAAGCGATTTACTCTCCGGCGCGGGTGAAGTACCGTGTCTATATCGTGGATGAGGTGCACATGCTCTCCATTGCCGCGTTTAACGCACTGCTGAAAATTCTGGAGGAGCCGCCCTCCCATCTGATCTTTATTCTGGCTACTACCGAGCTGCACAAGGTACCTGCGACCATCCTTTCCCGCTGTCAGCGGTTCGCGTTCAAGCGCATTCAGCCTGCGGATATCGCGGAAAGACTTCAATATGTGGCGCAGTCTGAGGGTATCCGGTTGGAGACCGAAGCTGCGCAGCTTCTCGCCCGTCTGGCGGACGGTGCCATGCGCGACGCACTGAGTCTGCTGGATCAGTGCGGTGTTTCCGGTATGACGGTGGACAGCGCAAGAGTGTTGGACGTTCTGGGGCTTGCGGGCAATGTTCAGACCGCACAGCTGATGGATCATATTGGACGGCGTGATGTGCAGTCGGCACTGCTGCAGCTCGACCGGATGTACTCCGGCGGAAAGGATGTCAGCGCCCTGCTGGGTGAGCTGTCTACGCTGGCGCGGGATATGCTGATCCGCATGACTGCCCCGGAGGGCGGCGCGGCACTGCTGTCGGGCGCGTTTGACCTCGGTACGATGGACGCGCTGGCGCAGGGCATGAACGCCGCGCGGCTGATCCATATGACAGCACAGCTTCAGAACACGCTGGCGGCGCTGCCGCTGAGCACGAACCGCAGAACAGATGCGGAGCTGTGTCTGATGCGGCTTTGTGACGAGAGCCTGTGCGGTGATGTGACCGCACTCAGCGCCAGACTTGCCAGACTGGAGGAGGGGGGCATTCCCGCTTCCGCGCCTGCGGCTGCATCCAGACCGGTACAGCCGGTGAGTGTTTCAGCTCCGGCACCGGCATCCGGGGCGGTAGATATGCCCCCGTGGGAAACGGCAGCTCCTGCGTCGAAGCAGGCGAGCGCGCCCACGCCCAAAATGGACGAAGCGCCGCCGCCGGATGATTTTGACGTGCCCCCCGCTTACGATGACTCCGATGCTCCCCCGCCTTATGGGGAACCGGTGGCTCCGGCGGCAGCGCGTCCTGTTCCCGCACCGGTGCCTGTTCAGCAAGACCCCGCTCCCACAGCGCAGAAGTCCGGCTCGGACAGTGAACTGTGGTGGACGCTGGTGGAGAAGTATAAGGACAGGCTTACCCCTATGTATCAGTTCATGCTGGATGATGCCCGCGGAGAGCTGGAGGGAGATGTATTGATCGTACATTGTGGTGACGATCTGACCCGCGATTCGCTGGATTGTCCTGTGGTGATGGAGGTACTCACCAAAGTCACGGGGGAATATCTGAAGCGGAACGTCAGTGTTCGCTTTATGATCGGTAAGGGAGAGAAAGGTCCGGGCGGCGAGGACAAGCTGGAGGCATTGATCCGGGCAGGCAGCAAATATGAAAATTTTACCGTTAAGTAACTGGATTTTACGATAATAAAACAGTAAAGGAGAATATAAAAATGGCTAAAGGTGGATTTCCCGGCGGAAGAATGGGCGGCGGCAACATGATGCGCCAGCAGGCTCAGATGCAGCAGAAGCTGATGAAGATGCAGAAGGAGATCGAGGAAAAGCAGAACGAGATCGAGGCAACTCTCTACACGGCAACGGTAGGCGGCGGTGCGGTCAAGGCAGTTTGCACCGGTAAGAAGGAGCTTGCTGAGCTGGTGATCGCTCCCGATCTGCTGGGCGGAGAGGATGCTGAGATGCTGCAGGATATGATCGTTTCCGCAGTCAATGAAGCACTGCGTCAGGCAGACGATGCCATGAGCAAGACCATGGAGGGGATTGGCAGCGGTCTGAACCTCGGTGCGTTTGGTCTGTGATATTTGTCGTTTTTTATACTGAATGTATTGGGCAGAGCGCCGCAGGAGTACCTGCGGCGCTCTGCTCTGTTGTTGATGATAAATTGTCATATAACAATTTACTGCTCAAAAACGCAAAAGAAGCACTGCAAAAGCAGTGCTTCTTTACATTGAAATTAGAACTCTGCGGTACCAACCGTTCTGGGATGGGGCAGAACATCGCGGATGTTGCTCACGCCGGTGAGATACATGACCATGCGTTCAAAGCCCAGACCGAAACCGGCGTGACGGCAGGAGCCGTAGCGGCGCAGGTCGCAGTACCACCAGTAATCCTCGGGCTTCATGCCCAGCTCCTTAATGCGGGCTTCAAGAATCTCGATGCGCTCCTCACGCTGGGAGCCACCAATGATCTCGCCGATTCCGGGAACCAGACAGTCAGTAGCGGCGACGGTCTTGCCGTCGTCGTTCAGACGCATGTAGAACGCCTTGATCTCCTTGGGATAGTCGGTGACGAACACAGGCTTCTTGAAGACCTGCTCGGTCAGATACCGCTCATGCTCGGTCTGCAGATCGCAGCCCCACTCGACCTTGTAATCAAACTTATCGTTGTTCTTCTTGAGGATCTCAATAGCCTCGGTGTAGGTCACGCGGCCGAAGTCAGAGGAAGCAACATGAGTCAGACGCTCGATGAGTCCCTTGTCCACAAAGCTGTTGAAGAATGTCATCTCATCGGGGCACTTCTCCATAACAGTGTTGATGACAAACTTGATCATCGCCTCGGCGATCTCCATATCGCCCTTCAGGTCGCAGAATGCCATCTCTGGCTCGATCATCCAGAACTCGGCGGCGTGGCGCTGCGTGTTGGAGTTCTCGGCGCGGAAGGTAGGACCGAAGGTGTAAACATCACCGAATGCCATAGCAAAGTTTTCGGCGTTGAGCTGACCGGAAACGGTCAGATTTGCACTCTTGCCGAAGAAATCCTCGCTATAGTCAATGGAGCCGTCCTCCTTGCGGGGGAGGTTGTTCAGATCCATCGTGGTGACCTGGAACATCTCACCGGCACCCTCGCAGTCGCTGGCGGTGATGATGGGAGTGTGTACATACACAAAGCCACGGTCCTGGAAGAAGGTGTGGATAGCATGGGCAGCAACGCTGCGCACACGGAACACGGCGGAGAACAGGTTGGTGCGGGGACGGAGATGGGCGATGGTGCGCAGATATTCCACGCTGTGGCGCTTCTTCTGCAGGGGATAGTCGGGGGAGGAAACGCCCTCCACCTCAATGCTCTCTGCCTTGACCTCCAGAGGCTGCTTTGCCTCGGGAGTGAGAACGACCTTGCCCTTCACGATCAGAGCGGCACCGACATTCTGAGAAGCGATCTCCTTATAATTATCCAGCACATTGGCATCCATGACGACCTGCAGATTCTTGAAGCAGGAACCGTCGTTGAGTTCAATGAAGCCAAAGGTCTTCATATCGCGGATGGTGCGTGCCCAGCCGCCTACGGTAACAGTCTGATCAGCGTGAAGCTGACTGTCGGCAAAAATTGCCGCGATTTTGATCTTTTCCATATTGATTCACCTGCGTTTAATTATATTGGGTGTAATAATCCACAATAGCGATATTATACCGCCCGCGTGTTTTTTTTACAAGTGCTTTTTGTTGATATCTTTCGATATTTCCGCTTGAAATTCCCGCGTTTTTCTTGACATCGTTTTCTGTTGTGATTATAATATAAGCAAAAGATTATGGTTTTTATTTTTGCTTAGGTGGTGACGAAATGACAAAGCGGGAACGCCAGCTTCTGCGCTGGATCGAAGAGGACCCGATGATCTCGCAGCAGGAACTGGCGGATAAGGCGGGGATCACCCGTTCCAGCGCTGCGGTGCATATCTCAAATTTGATGAAAAAGGGCTATATCGCCGGAAAAGGCTATATCGTCCGCTCCGCGCCCTATATGGTGGTCATCGGCGGTGTCAACCTGGACATTGGCGGGCGGGCCCTCGCTCCGCTGGTGGCGAAGGATTCCAATCCCGGCAGAGTGCAGATGAGTCTGGGCGGTGTCGGGCGCAATATTGCCCACAATATGACGCTGCTGGGGATAGACACGCATCTTATTACTGCCCTGGGGGACGATATGGCAGCGCGTAAGATTGCGGATTCCTGCAACGAGCTTGGGATCGACATCAGTCACGCGCTCCAGCTTCCCGGTGCGTCCACCTCCACCTATCTCTACGTTGCCGGACCCGATGGAAACATGGAGCTTGGCATCAGCGACATGGATATCTACGAGCATCTTACCCCGTCATTTCTTGCCGGGCGGCTGCCGCTGCTGAATAATGCCCGGTTGATCGTTCTGGATACCAATATTCCGGAAAAGACCATCCAGTGGATCGCGGAAAACTGCCGCGTGCCTCTTTTCGTCGATCCGGTGTCTACCGCCAAAACCGAAAAGATCCGCAATGTGCTGGATAAGCTGCATACACTGAAGGCCAACCGCATGGAGGTGGAAGCACTCTCCGGAGTGCCGCTGACCAGCCGTAACAATATTGAGCGGGCGGCAGACGTGCTGCTGGCGAACGGTCTCAGACGAGTCTTTATCACCCTTGGTGCTGACGGTGTCTTTGCCGCGGATCGGCGTGACCGATGTTTTCTCCCCTGCCTGCCCGGAAAAATGGTCAATACCACCGGCTGCGGTGATGCCTTTATGGCGGCGGTCGCGTGGGCGTATCCGGAGGGCACCAGTCTGGAGAATACGGCGCGGGCGGGACTTGCCGCGGCATCCATCGCTATGGAGAGCGAGGAGACGATCAACGCATCTCTCTGTGCCGATCTCATCCTTCAGCGCTCTGCCGCCAGCCGGGTTAAGTTTGAATACCCCCGGTAAATACAGATACAATCAGTAATATTTTGTTGAGTATTAACAGATAGTTTTGGAAGGAAGACGGTTTTATGAACAAGTATCTTGATATTGCGCCCGAGGTTGCTGCTGCGCTTGCTACCGGAAAGCCTGTTGTCGCATTGGAATCCACCATCATCTCTCACGGTATGCCCTATCCTCAGAACGTGGAGACCGCGCTGGCGGTGGAAAGGATCGTCCGTGACAGCGGCGCTGTTCCCGCGACTATTGCGGTGATTGGCGGACGGCTGAAGGCGGGACTCTCTGCTGAGGAGATCGAGTATTTCGGCAAAAAGGGCATGGAGATCACCAAGGCGAGCCGTCGAGACCTGCCTGTTCTCGTTGCCCGCGGTGAGGATGGCGCCTGCACCGTTGCCACCACCATGATGATCGCCCGCATGGCAGGCATTCCTGTTTTTGCCACCGGCGGCATCGGCGGCGTACACCGCGGCGCGGAGATCACGATGGATATTTCCGCTGATCTGGAAGAACTGGCGCAGACTCCTGTTATGGTCATCTGCGCCGGCGCAAAATCTATTCTGGATCTGGGATTGACGCTGGAGTATCTGGAAACCAAGGGCGTGCCTGTGATCGGCTTCGGAACTGACGAGCTGCCCGCCTTCTATACCAGCAAGAGCGGTTTTGGTGTGGATTACCGTCTGGACACCCCCGCAGAGCTTGCCGCGGCGTTTTACGCCCAGCGTGAAATGGGGCTGAAGGGCGGTATGCTGGTGGCAAATCCCATTCCCAATGAATACGCTATGGATTCCGACGTGATCAATAAAGCCATCGATCAGGCGATCGCGGAGAGTGTGGAGCAGGGCATTCACGGCAAGGCGACCACGCCGTTCCTCCTTGCCCGCGTGAAGGATCTCACCGGCGGCGACAGTCTCAGCAGCAACATTCAACTGGTTTTCAACAACGCCCGTGTTGCGGCGCAGACTGCCGTGGAACTTTCCAAGCTGAAGTAAGCATGAAGGAATTGATTTTACCGGAAGCCTCCGGCGAAACGCTGTTTACATCGGTCGGAGCGGTCTGGCTCATCCCCGTATGCTATCTGGTGCTGGTAAATCTCATCGCCTTTTATCTCATGTGGCGGGATAAGCGACTTGCCAAACAAGAAAACGCCCGGCGCATTCCGGAAAAAACGCTGTTTCTTTCCGCTGTTCTGGGTGGGAGCATCGGCGCTGTCGCCGGAATGCGGGTGTTTCGCCACAAGACCAGACACTGGTACTTTGTGGTGGGGATGCCGCTGATTTTAATCGCACAGCTCGCGCTGGCAGTTTGGTTATTGACCGGATAAGTAAAAAAGCAGAGCAAATCGTTGCCTCGGCAACGCCTTGCTCTGCTTTTCACTTATGATCCAATTATTTCAAAAAGAACCGCAGCAGCTTGCCGTAAAGCTTTCGGTCATAGGGCTGATACCGCATGGG
>JAZOBV010000032.1:0-29848 GCA_045596145.1 Candidatus Pelethomonas sp. | reverse complement strand
CCCCGCGTTGCCAGAATATAACGGTACTCCGTGTAAAAATCCGGCACATAGAGCCACTGCTGCGGATCATACCCCCCGCTCTGCCCGCTGCGCGCCATGGCGTCGGCAAAGGAGAGAATCTCCATCTTTTCCGTTGGGATCGTCGGGATATGCATAGGCTCCTCCTCACGCGTTTTCCTCATTCTACACGAATCGACAGCAAAGGACAAGCCATTTCAAAAATCAAACTTTTTGTTTGGGCTCATTTCAAATTTTTTGAACGATTACTTTACCTTTTTAGTATTGATTATTTTCTTTCCCTATACTATACTGTAATTGGTAAATATTTGGTTTTCCACGCATTTTCAAAACACAAAATTTTAATATACTGGAGGAACACAACATGAATTACAATCGCACCTTTAACTTCTCCGCCGGCCCCGCTATGATGCCCGAACCCGTGCTGGAGGAGATCCGCGACGAAATGATGAACTACCGCGGCAGCGGCATGTGCGTCATGGAAATGTCTCATCGTTCCAAGGTCTATCAGCAGATCATCGATGAAGCCGAGCAGGATCTGCGCGACCTGATGAACATTCCCGACAACTACAAGGTCCTCTTCATTCAGGGCGGCGCGACCCTGCAGTTCGCCATGATCCCCATGAACCTGATGAAGAACGGTGTCGCCTGCTACGTTGAGACCGGCGCATGGTCCAAGAAGGCCATTGCCGAGGCTAAGAAGTACGGCGATGTTCACGTTGTTGCTTCCAGCAAGGACCGCAACTACAGCTACATCCCCAACTGTGACGATCTCGACATTCCCGAGAATGCCGACTACGTCTACATCTGCGAGAACGAGACGATTCACGGCACCACCTGGCAGAAGCTGCCCAACACCAAGGGTAAGGTCCTGGTCTCCGACCAGAGCTCCATGTTCCTCTCCAAGCCCTGCAATGTCAGCGATTACGGTCTGATCTACGGCGGCGTGCAGAAGAACATCGGTCCCGCCGGTATGGTCATCGTCATCATCCGCGAGGATCTGATCCGCGAGGATCTGTGCGAGAAGGTCCCCACCTACATGAGCTACAAGGTCCATGCTGACAACGGCTCCATGTACAACACCCCCAACTGCTGGGCGATCTACTGCTGCGGCAAGGTCTTCAAGTACCTCAAGAGCATCGGCGGTCTGGAGGCAATGGACAAGCTGAACATCGAGAAGGCAAAGGTCATGTACGACTTCCTGGACAGCTCCAAGATGTTCAAGGGTACTGTTGACAAGGAGTTCCGCTCTCTGATGAACATCCCCTTCGTCACCGGTGACGCTGGGCTGGATGCCAAGGTCGTTGCTGCCACCAAGGCCGCCGGCTACGACAACCTGAAGGGTCACAAGAGCGTTGGTGGTCTGCGCGCCAGCACCTACAACGCAATGCCCAAGGAGGGTGTCGAGGCTCTGGTTGAGTTCCTGAAGAAATTCGAGGCTGAGAACGCCTGATTAAGACTGAATAGGAGAAACAAAACATGAGAATCCTTGTTACTGACGGCATGGATAAGTCCGCCATTGCTCAGCTGCAAGCAAACGGTCACGAGGTCGTTGAGCAGTTCTATGAGCCCGACCAGCTTGGTGCCGCTCTGCGTGATTTTGACGCAGTGGTCGTCCGCAGCGCAACCAAGGTCCGCGCCAACCACATCGACGAAGCCAAGGGCAGCAAGCTGAAGCTGATCATCCGCGGTGGTGTCGGTGTTGACAACATTGATGTTGCTCACGCTGAGGCTAACGGCATGACCGTTAAGAACACCCCCCTCGCCTCCTCCAACTCCGTTGCTGAGACCGCTATGGCTCATATGTTCTCCTGCGCTCATTACATCTCCATCGCAGGTCACACCATGCGCGAGGGCAAGTGGGAAAAGAAGGCCTACGGTAAGGGCTTCGAGGTCAGCGGCAAGACTCTGGGTATCATCGGCTTTGGTCGCATCGGTCAGGCTCTGTGCAAGCTGGCTAAGGGCATCGGCATGGAAGTCATCGCTTACAGCCGTACCCGCCGCGAGGGCATCGAGGAGAAGTTCGGCATCAAGTATGTTGAGCTGGACGAGCTGTTTGCCCAGGCAGATTTCATCTCCCTGCATACTCCCGCTGTTGACGGTGTTCCCATGATCCGCAAGGAGACCATCGAGAAGATGAAGGACGGCGTGGTCATCATCAACACCAGCCGCGGCACCAACATCAACGAGGACGATCTGCTGGAGGCTCTGAACTCCGGTAAGGTTCGCGGCGCTGGTCTGGATGTTTATGTTGAGGAGCCCACCAAGAACCAGGCTCTCATCGATCATCCCTGTGTTTCCTGCACTCCCCATATCGGTGCAGCTACCAAGGAAGCTCAGAAGCGTATCGGTGCTGAAATCGTTGATATCATCGAGTCTTTCAAGTAATTTCACTTTACATAAAAACAAGCGGTGCAGAGTCTGCACCGCTTGTTTTTTTACGCATCATTCCTAAAAAACGCAACTGCCACAGCACCCGGACCGGCGTGCGTACCGATCACACTGCCGATCAGCTCACTGCGGAGGTTTGTGGTATTTCCCTCCCAGAGAGCAGCGCTGTCCTGAATATACTTTTGAAGCAGCACATCGCTGAGTCCGGTATACCCAAGGAGCAGCGGCTTGCTGAAATCCACACCGCCCGCTGCCTCAATTTCCTTGACCAGAAGATTGTTTGCCTGCCGCGAACCTCGCGCCTTACCAAGGATCACGATCTCACCGTCCCGGATCGTTACCACTGGCTTAATGGAAAGAAGCTCTCCGGCGAACGCGACAGTTTTGGAAATGCGCCCACCGCGCTTGAGATACTCCAATGTATCCAGCATTGCGATCAGACAAATGCTTTCACGCTTATGAGAAAGCTTATGTGCGATCTCCGCCGCGCAGTATCCCGCATCCACTAATTGCAGCGCATACTCAACAAGGATGCCTGTTCCGATCGCCACCGACGTACTGTCCACCACAAAGACATCCCCCGGAAAGTCCATTGCGGCGATCATTGCGCTCTGGTAGGTTCCGGAGAGCTTCGACGCAACCGTAATAACAACGACCTGTTCTCCCGCGTCCACAGCCTTCTGGTAAACCTGCGCAAACGCATCCGGTGAAGCCTGGCTGGTCGTCGGCACTACATCACTTTCTATCAGTTTTTCATAAAACTCCTGATGCGTGATCGTCACACCATCTACATACTCCGTATCGCCAAAGAAAATACTCAGCGGTACAACGGCACATCTGCTTCGCACATCGGGCGAAAGATCCGCAGTGGAATCAATGACAATTCTTACTTTCATATCGTAAATCTCCTTAATTAAGCGTATTTCTTCTCCGAATCAATAGTTTGTCCCATCCTCAGGGATTCCATCACGGCTGATCCTCTGCAGATTTCCCGCAATCAGCTCCAAAGCGCCATACATGACCGCGCGGTCTTCATCACTCAGGCCATTTCCTGCCAGATCAACTGCCGTCTTTGAACGACGGCGCACAAATTCCGCAGCCCGCTTCCCTTCCTCAGTGAGATACAATTTTGCGCGGTACGCACGCTCATTTTCCATTGCACGGCAAATCAGTCCCTGACTTTCCATGTCAGCCACCGCGCGGGATACCGCCGCCTTGTCCTTTTCACAAAGCTCACTAAGCTCAGCGGAGGTGATCCCCTCAGCCGCACGTTCGATCGCCAGCAAATACTGGGTATAAGTCCCGCGTAAACCATAGCGCTCCATCTCCCGGCGCTCGATCTTTTGAAAATGATAGTAGATAGATGAGATGGCTGTAGTAAATTGTTCGTATCTGCTTACCATAACGTTTCCTTTCGGTATCGTCTGCAACGGTCTTACTTGTTGACAAGTCAACGTTTGTCATTATAGCACTTTTTGTTGACTTGTCAACAACTTTTTTATAAAAGAGTGCCGCATCATCACGATGCGGCACTCTCTTTTAATCAAGAATCAGTATCAAAGCTCGATCGCATCCCCGGTACGGAAGAAATACAGCACCTTACGGATAACAGGCTTGGAAAAAATCTGCTCAAGCGCCAGACTGTACACCTCGACCTGCGGACAGTAGTAGTTGATTTTCTCGCCGATCGTCTCCTCCGTAACATAGTCGGTCTTAAAATCAACCACGATCAATCCATCCTCTGTTTCCGCAAAAAGGTCCACAACGCCCTGTAAAAGCACCTGGTCATCTTCTGACACGCCATCATAATAGTCCTTTGCGTCTGCCAGAAGACTGAAGCGGTATTCCCTCTCCACATTCCTTGCCTGACGAAGCTCGGCGGCAAGAGGCGAGGCAAGAAAACGCTCAATGGCACGTATGTCTACAGCCCGCGCCTGCTCCGGTGTCAGCAAATGACGCTCAACAAGCCGGTTGACTGTATTCGCTGCATCGCCGTCCAGCGGAAGATACTGCATCACCAGATGGGTCGCTGTGCCGCGCTGGTCAGCGGTCATCGGCACCTCACCGCTTACAAAGCGCGGCGCTTCAAAGCTGCTGCGATAGTATGGAACCGGCGTATCCTCAGCGATCTCCTCATCCTTTTTCCTTCCCTTGAGTTGGGTGGCTGTGAGCTTTGTCGGCGTAAGACAGGCAGTACTGTGCGGATACACAAAATCCAGCACCGCACGGTCAAAAGGCAGTTCAGTTTTTCCTGCCGCCTCATTCTTCTCTGTCTGCGCCCCAAATTTTCCTTGCGCAAAATTCATGCCATCATGGTACGAAACACGCCACGGTGTGTCCGTTGTCAGCGCATAGATCCCCTCATCCATCCCGGCGACCGCGCGGAACTCCAGCGCCTCCCGGCGCTGCAAAAGCGGCAGAAGGATCCACTCCGCCATAGTTTTTGCACTGTCCACCGTTTCGGGAGGGACAGGCAAGGCAGAAACCGCCGTCAGATCGGCAAGCTTTTTTGCCGCCGCCTGCATGGAGGCGACCATGATAAGCTTTTCTTTTGCGCGGGTCATGCCGACATACAGCACACGCATCTCCTCCGAGCGCATTTCGCGGCTCATCCGCGCCGCAATCGCATCACGCGCAATGGTCGGATAGCGGATATGACGCGGGAGGTCAATAAAGACCGGTCCAAGTCCCAGCTTGGGATGCACCAGAACAGGTGTCTGCAGGTCCATTTTATTAAAGGACTTATTGAGATCGGCAAGGATCACGATAGGAAACTCCAGACCCTTGGATTTATGGATGCTCATGATCTGAACGCCGCCGCCCGCACCGGACGCGCCGCCCGCGGGCTGATCTCCATTTTCCAAGAGAAACCGCAGGTGGCTCACAAAGGAGAACAGTCCCTTGTACCCTGCTGTTTCAAAACTTTTCGCATGCTCATAAAGTGTGATCAAATTCTCACGCCGCCGCGCTCCGTTCGCCATAGCGCCAAATACACCGGGAATATTAAAGGTGTTGTAAAGATGCCACAGCAGGCGGTGAACGCTCATATCCTTGGAACGGGTGCGAAGCTCGGAAAGCTGCTCCAAAAACCGGACGCAATCCGCGTCAGCACAATGGACCAGCGCATCATAAAAATCACCCTTGGTATGCCGGCCGCGGATGATCGCAAGGCGATCCGGCGTAAAACCAAAGACAGGTGAACGTAAAACAGAGATCAGCGGTACATCCTGCCGGGGATTATCCAGCACCTGCAGAAACGCATAGACCACAGCCACTTCCATGGTTGAAAAGAAATCCTCGTTCTCCTGCATTGAGCATGGAATATCCTGCTCCGCAAAAGCGCGGGCATAGTAGCGAAGCCTTGGTCCCGGCGAGCGCATCAGAACAACGATATCCTCCGCGCGGCAGGGACGCATCCCGGCACCATCCACAACAGGATACCTTTCATCCAGCAGTGCCCGTATCCGGGAAGCCACAAAGCGTGCCTCGATCAAAGCACGGTTCACCTTATCCTCTCCGCCAAAGGGTACATCGAGAAGGTGAAACTCCGGGGCGCAATCCGAGCGCTCCGGCAGGTATGCCGCACCAAAGTTGAGCTGTTCCTCCGTTCCGTAGTCCATTTCACCCATTTCCCGGGACATAATGGCACGGAAAACAAAGTTTGTCGCATCCAGCACAGGCTGGCGGGAACGGAAATTCTGAGAAAGAAGGATCTTTCTCGGTTCCCCCTCTGCGGCATCCTGCGCATCGGGGAAGCGAATATATTTATCGAGGAAGATCGTCGGATCAGCAAGACGAAAACGATAGATGGACTGTTTTACGTCGCCAACGGTAAACAGGTTCTTTTCATTGCGGGAAATCGCGGAGAAAATACAGTTCTGCACCTGGTTGGTGTCTTGATACTCGTCCACCATCACCTCAAGATACCGCTGGGAGATCATTTTCGCCAGTGGGGTCGGCGTTCCGTCGTTCTCCAGCAGCAGCGCAATGGCATAATGCTCCTGATCTGAGAAATCCGTTGCGTTGCGGCGCAGCTTTTCCTGCCGGTAAGCCGTCGAAAAGCTTGCGCAGAGATCCAGAAGCGCCTCCATCGCGCCCGCGCAGGCATGAAGATCCGATGCAGCATCCGATGCGCTGACCTCAAGAATGGCAGCGGCAGCAGTCATCTCCTTTTTACAGCGGGCTCGGATGCTCTTAAGCTTTTCTTTGAACTCCACAGCCTCGCTCTTTCGGGAGCCGGACAGCTTGACCCACTCCAGCTTACAGGCAGCGGCAGAGTCCCAGCCCTCAGAAAGCTTGCTTTCCAAAGCTTCCAGCATAGCCACATCCTGCTCAAAGGTCTTTCCGTAGCCTTTGAGAAGCTCTTCGTCACCCTCCATCTGAAGAATACAATCCTTCAGCACCGCTATCCAATGCCGGGTCTTCCGCCCAAGTGCGCTCAAAAGCTCCTGACCAAATACGGTCTCTCCGGCGTCATCCGGCATTGTGCGCCAGCTCTGCTTCTGTTCCTCCAGCCATTTTTCGGGGTATGCGTGGCTCTGGATCTTTGCGTAAAGCTCCAGCACCAGCTCCTCCAGTCCCCGGTCATCCCGCCCAAAGCCGAAGGAATCCGCAAGCAAAGCTCTGCCGGGAGTCAGATCGGCATAGAACGCCTCCAGAACCCGAGGCAGAACCCTTCTGCGCAGAAGCCCCGCCTCACTTTCGTCCAGCACGCGGAAATCCGCAGTCAGACCGCGTTCCCCATCAAGCTCCAGCAGATGCACATTTTCCCGCAGAAGCCCCGTACAAAACGCGTCGATCGTCTTGATATCAGCTTGATAGACCAGCATCAGCTGCCGCTGGAGATGACGGTCTCCGGGACGATCCGCCATGCGCTCACTCAACTCCTGCGCAATACGCTCGCGAAGCTCGGCAGCGGCGGCGCGGGTGTAAGTAATGATGAGGAAATCATCAACATTTGCCCGCTCCGGTCCCAAAATACGGCGAAAAAGGCGTTCTACCAGAACACGGGTCTTACCACTGCCCGCCGCCGCGCTGACCAAGAGACTTCCGCCCTGATCATCCACTACAGCCTGCTGGCTGGGTGTTAATTGAATGCTCATTTTTTCGCCTCCTCCCCGATGGTTTCATCTACATATTGCCAGAACTCCTCCGGCTTGATTGGGCGAATCAATTCCATGTGATCGCCCTCATCCAGATCCATAAAGTGACAGGCAGACGCAAACTCGCAGTAGGTACACGCGCTGTCGTTTTCACTGCGGCCACAGGGATCTGCGTTGATATTGCCGCCACGCAGCTCACTGGCGATCCGTGCCAAAAGCTTATCTACGTATTTTCCCAGTCGGCCCAGCTCCTCCGCGGTTGCAACGCCCTTGGTAATGCTGCCATCTCGACCGATCACAAGAGGAAGAAAACGGGGATTCTCCAGCGCACCATGCTCCATTGCCTCAAGGACCTCGGGATGCGAAAGCACCATACCGCTGCGCCGCAGCTCCTTCTCCATAGCGGCGCGCAGCTCCGCAGTCCCCGTCCCACGGGGCGCGTTGAGCAAAATATCCCGTGCCGGGAAATAGAGAATACCCGCAGGCACGATCTCCCGCCCGTCAAACAGCTCTCCTCCGTGACGCTGCAAGGCAAAGAGGTACAGGAGCATCTGAATATTCAAGCCGTGCCGCACATCGCTCAAATCAAAGGCTTTCTTTCCGGATTTGTAATCCACCACACGGAGGTACAGCTTATCATCCTTCACCCAGCCGTCAACACGGTCAACCTTTCCCACAACGGTAAGAGCGGCATCATCCGCTTGGATGGAAATTGCGGGAAGCTGTCCGTTTTCACTGAAATCAAGCTCAAAATACATTGGAACAAAATCCGATTGACTTAATTCCAGCGCCGCGTTTTCGACAATGGTCGTTACCGTCCTGCCCAAACGGCGGAACAGGTATTGAAAACGCGCCTCCTTTTCATCAAACCCCGGAATTGCTGTTTCGATGTAAGTACAGATCACCTCGTCGATCAGCTTTTGCAGCTCACCGTCACCAAGGGAGGTAAAGCCGCCACGCTCCATCGCCTTTCGCGTCACATGCTCCAGAACGTAATGCAGAAAGGTTCCGACCTGCGCCGCGTCAAAAGCGGCTCCGGTGCGCTCCTTCGCGCGGAGTCCGTACTGCATAAAATAGGCAAAATGGCAGGAATTGATCTTGTCGATCCTGCTGGCAGACATGCGGTAGCTGCGTCCATACAGTGCCTCCACCGCCTGCTCGGAAAGTCTTCCCCGTGTCATACCGGCTGCCCGCTCCATTGCCGCCAGTGCATCACCGCATTTACCACTCTCAGCAAAATAGTGCCACAAAGCTCCATTCCGTTCTCCTCCTGCCATCTCAAGAGCAGGTACGCGGGCAGTCAGGCGATGCGAATGATCTCCGTTCTCTACCGTTTCCTGTACGTTTTCCGCCAAAGCGTGGATACGTCCGACCACAAAGGACGGGCGCAAGGGATTTCCCATCAAATCAGACACGGGCCATGTGACGTGCATCCTGTCACTGGGCTGCGCAAGGGTGGCATACAGGTTCTGCAGCTCAATATCCAGCAGGTCAAGACCGCTGGGCGCAAGCTCTATGCCTTGATTTGAAAGAAGTAAACGGTCTTCACGGTTCAAAAGTCCTGTATCCGTCTGCACAGCGGGAAGCACATGGTCATTGCATCCAATGAGGAACAAACACTTGACCTGCCGCCGTTCATTTCGCGTGATCTGAGAGATCTGCACCTGATCGAGCGATACAGGAATCGTACCCACATCATACTGTGTCAGCACCAGCTTCATCAATCTGCCAAATTCCTCATGGTCAATAGGCATTTCCCCGAGCGTATCGGCAAACTGGTCCATAACAGCACAGAGAAGCTCCCAGAGCTGACTGTACTCGCTCGCCCGCTGCAAATCACCAAGCTGCTCCAGACTGGCAGTACGTTCGGAGAGCTGCGCAGGAAGTCGGATTTCCTCCAAAAAACGCCAGAGAACCTTCATTTTTCCCGTCGCACCGTTCACCACTTTCAAGCCCTCTGCCAGATGCCGCAGTGGAGCGGCTACCCGCTCACGCAATTCGTTAATATAGGCAAGAGCCGCTGTCTGTTCTTCGCTGAAATGCTCGCTCCAGCCGTCCGGATTTGCATTCCAGGGTTCCTCTCTCACCCACATGGAGCCGTGGATATCCCAGCAGATCACATAGTTTTCAAGAATGTCACATTCTTCGTCTGTCAGGCCCGCAAGCCCGGTCTTGAGCCAGCGGAACATATCCTCATACTCATAGCCGCCCGATACGCTGTCCAGCACACCCGCGATCAGGCTGAGCACAGGCTTTTCCAGAATATCGCTCCGCCGGCTGAGGTAAAACGGCACACCGTACCGTTCAAAAACATTTTCAATAGTCGGTGCGTAGTCATCAATATTTCTCGCCACCACCGCGATATCACGAAAACGGTATCCTTTTTCCCGAACCAGGCCAAGGATCTCAGCGGCAACATGCTCCACCTCGGAGAACGTGCCGTCAGCCCGGTGCAGGGTGACAGCAGAGCAGTCACCCTGCCATTTCCCGGTGCCGCCAAAGAAGTTTGCCTCCAGATGCTCCAGCAAATTACCCGGGGGTTTTCTGTCAACGTATTTTACTTCACACGGCTTGTTATTTCTCGAAGCAATACGAACCAGTTTATCTCGTGTCCGCAGACTTTGCCGGAATATCTCAAGCTCGCTGTCCCGCTCACCCATAAGAGTGACCGTAACACTATTTGCCCGGTGCAGAAGGATCTCGATCAGCTTTTCCTCCTGTGCGGTGAAGTACGAAAAACCGTCCAGATAGATATCCTTACCGTCGGAATAGCCGGACTCAGCAAGGTGCTCCAGGAGCTTGGTCATCAGATCACGCCTGTCCTGTCCATCAGTCTTGAGATGGGCGAGATACGCTGCATAGATCAAGCTCAGCTCCCGCAGCTTATCCCCCGACATGCCGTTCAAAAACTCTGACACCTCACCAAGCTGTTCGGGAAGCACACTGCAGCTCTGCAGCTCGTCGCAAAGCGCTACAAGCTCTGATAGAAATGATGCTTTACGGGAAGGACGGGCGTACATCTTCAGCACCGGTGCGGTCTCCTGCAACGCAAGCTGCATCATCAGAAGCTTTCCGCCCGCATCCAGCGTCCCGTCTGTCAGTCCTCCGGTCAGCGACAGCACCCGGTTTGCCAGCAGACGGGGACTAAGCACCTCCGCGTGGCGGGACACGCCCGCGCCGCACATCCGCACCAGCTCTACCTCTGTCTGATGGGATACATGCTCCGGCACCAGAAGGATCTGCTTTCCGCCCACACCCGCACTGCGGATCTGTTCCATGATCCATCTTGATTTTCCGGTATTCGCTCTTCCGATCAAAAGCCGCAGTTTTGACATATTCAGCTCCCCTTATCTCAACGGTCTACTAGGGTCATTATAGCAGAACACATGCTCCATTTTCAACTCACGAAGCGAAAAATGGTGCCGCCGAAAACTCAGCGGCACCATTTTCAATTTGTTTCCAGAATCTTGATCTGATCGGCACTGTATGTCGTTTCTGTCAGCACGATATCGGTGATCTTTGCCACATCCTCTGTCTGCAAGCCATCCTCGGCAGCGGACACGACGACACTGATGCTGTTGTCGCTCATAAACACAACGCAGTCGGCGTATCCCTTGGCAATGACAAGATTTTCGATCTGTGTTTCCAGCATCGTATACCCGGCAAGGGTCTGGATAGCGCGATTTGCTTCATCCAGCGCCTCCTGATCCACATTTTCCTGTTCCGCAGCTTCCCGCAGCAGACTGAGCGCATTGTCCCGGGACTGCTGACGACTTAGGCGCGCAGTGTCAAAATAGGTGCTGACACTCACCTGCGTTTCCACGCTGTCAACGATCTCCCCGCCGACCAGCGCGGCATCGCCAAGCACACGGGTGGTATCCCCTTCCTGTTGCTGCTGGGTATCCTGCGCCTGTTGTGCAACATTTCCGGCGTAACGCCAGTTTAAGTACACTGCCGCACACACGAACAGTAGCACCGTCGCAACGACTGCGTTTCTCTTCCATTGAATACGCATCTGATATTTACCCCCTGTCATGATAATTCCTCCTCATTTTCCAAAGTAAGGTCTGCTCCGGTGCTGTCACTCCCCCAGCGAACCACTGCTACACGGTCTGAGCCCAGTCCAGTTAACGCGCAGACTGCTTCCATGATACGAAGGCGCACAGCATCATTATCGCCCCCATCGCAGACGATCAGCGCACCCCGAAACTTTGCACTGCGTTCCTGTGTCACCACGACCTCCGTGCCGTTTCCGCCGGATACGGTCACGGTCTCGCTGGAGCGGTCATAGTCATCCGGATTCTGGGGACTGCCGCTGTAGCGCAGGGTACTGTCCGTGGCAAGAACAAGCTCACCGCCGCTCTCCAGCGTCAGCATAACGTCCACCCTGCCGACGCCGCTCATCTTGGAGAGGATCGACTCCATCTCCTTCTCCAGATCACGAACGGAGTCCGTGTTTTCCGAGAGCTGCTCCGTTTTGCTGCTGTTATCCGTTCCACTCTCCTGCCGTGGCAAAAGCAGAAGGATGACGCCCAGCGCCGCCACCAGCAAAACATATTTGTAGCGTCCAAAAATATCGTGTAAATTTAACCGTTTTCCGTCTTCCTTCCCCATTCATATTCCTCCAGCCAGATTTGTTTTTCGGCGGGTATCCCCACCACCTCCTCGATCCAAACCGCCAGAGCAGGATCGTATACTGCGTCAAGCTCCACCGTTTCCGGCAAGGGAACAGAGCTTTCTCCTACCGAAACGATAACCCGCACAGTACATTCCAGTCCCATCTCCCTCGCTTTGTCCCATATATATGTTTCCGTCCGCTCCGCTATGATAGCGGAAAGGGTCTTTTCCTGCTCCGTTCGGTAATACTCCGCCTGCTGCTGCGTCCGTCGCGTAAAATTGCCCGCCGGGATGGTATCTTTCTCCCATTGGACCGCCCCCAACGGCCGCAGCATTGCCAGCGCCATCAGCATACCGCAAATCATTTTCACCAGAGCTCTCTCCCGCCCCTTCGGGATCAATTCAACAGCAAGTCCCGTCGCGAAAGCGGTGAAAACGACCCCAAGAAGCCAGCTGCGAAGTGCATCCATCATCCCACCACCACCGTCAGCGTTGACACAAGAGAAATAATTATAAGCAGCGCTGACGCACCGGTCATGGCAAGGATCAGCGCAAAAGCGTCCCCCAGCATCGAAAGCATTTTAGCCAGCTTTTTGGGTCCTGACGCGTCAGCAATGAACACCGCCCCCTGATAAAGAAGATATTGAAGCCCGAGCCGCAGAAACGGGAGCAGACACAGCGCGATAACAGCCAGCGCGCCAAACGCGCCGATGGTCGCACGCAGCACCCCCGCCCCAGCAAGAACGTTTTCCGCCGCCTCGGCAAGGATGCCGCCCACCACCGGCACAGCCGTGCTCACAGCGGTTTTCGCAATGCGGACCGCCTGCGCGTCCGCCGCACCCGCAATGGCACCGCTGATGGAGAGATAGGCGGTAAATCCCCCCAGCAGCGCCGCCAGTATCCAACCGATCCCCTTTTTGATCAGCGAAGCTATGCCCTCCAGCGTTCCCTGCTCCAGTACCGCGCTGGCTGCCGCCGAAGCAATGTAAAGATACAACAGGGGGATCAACAGCCGGTCAATGACCGTAAAAAGCACATCAACAAAAAACACTGTCGTCACCTGACGCACTGAGGCGGAGGTAACGCCTCCCGTCGCAGCTGTCGCCGCAGCCAGCGCCGGGATCAGCACCTTGGAGAGGACGGATACATTTTCGATGGTGTCCCTTCCCATGCCTATCAGCGCATTGATATCTCCTGCCGACACCGCTGTGATATACAAAGCCCCCGCAAGCGTGGTATGCCGCGTGGAAATGCTGCCGTCTGCAAGGCTTTCCACCATACCCAGCAGAATGATTCCCATAAGGATCGCAGCGATGCTGCGAATCCCCGCAAACAGGTACTCCTTCAAATCGGAAAGGGCATCACTCAGCAGAATGTATGCTCCCTGCGCAAGACCATAGCCCTCTTCCGCGTTTCCATTCAGAAGGCCTGCAGCCTCCGGAGCAATGCGTTCCAGCTCCGAAGGAAGTCCACTCTGTGCGGCGATAGCCTGTCCACTCAGAAGAAACACGAACAAAACAAAACACACGAGCTTTTGCGTTATCACCAGCACCCCCTATCCGAATTGACCGAGAAGAAGTTCCGCCACCGCCTCAAGCAGCGGCAGGGAGATCAGCAGCACAGCAACCGTCCCCGCGATCTCAACCAGCGTCGCCAGTGCCTGCGAGCCGCCGTCCCGGCAGAGATCGGCACAAACGCGCGTCACCAGCGATGCTGCCACGGTCCGCAGCAGGATCTCTATGTACACGCTCTCTATCCCCGCCCGTTCAAAGAGGGTTTCCAGCGTGTCCAAAAGCGGTACGGCGACGGAAGCGCAGCGCAGCACCACAAAAGCCGTTACCGCCAGTGTCAGCAGCATGGCCTGTTCCGCGGAATGCTTTTTCAGCAGTGCCAGAGGGAGCAGGATCACCACACACAGCCCAATCAGCCTTAAGCTTTCCATATCTAAAAATGAAACAGCGTCTTGATCAACTGAAACAGATCGCTGATCTCCTGCACCAGCATCATCATAACAACAACCAACCCTGCCAACGTGGTCATCATCGCCTGTTCCTCACGACCCGAACGTATCAAAAGCTGGTTCAGGACAGCCACGATGATCCCGATTGCAGCAATCTTAAAAATCAGATCAACATCCATATCTTGTCCTCCTCGTTTGTACTGCTCCATGTGTATGAGAAACGAGGATCGTTTATGAATGCACATATTTTTATTCTCTGTGCCCCGGATTTGTCAATGTGGGACAAATCCGGCACATCTGCGGCAAAAAACGCAGAATACGTCTGTACATTTTCTATATTTAGTGCTAAAATAGATAATTGGCGATTGCAGGTTTTCTTTACCTGACCGGACTTTTCCATTCCATTCGTTTGGGAGGTGATTTGATATGCTGTCCGTTCTCCGCAGGGAGGAAAAATACGCTCTGAGCACACAGGAGGCTGTCTGCTATTCCAACCGGTTCTCACAAATTTTGATGCCGGACAGCTACTCCCGGAACGGGAGCTATATGGTTCGCTCCCTGTACTTTGACACAGTGGACGATAAGGATTTTTTCGACAAGATCAATGAACAGAACCTCCGGCGAAAGGTTCGCCTTCGCATTTACTCCCCTTCCGACCAGACCGCAAAGCTGGAGCTGAAGCAAAAGGAAAATGTGTATCAGAAAAAGCGCTCCCTGTCGATCGTCAGGGAGGATGCACTGGCATTGATCGACGGAAATTTCTCCGTGCTTCTCAAGTACCGGGATCCGTTTGCCGATGAAATGTTTTTCATTATGACACAGGAGTGTTACCGCCCCAAGTCCATTGTTTCCTACGATCGAAAAGCATTCATGGCGAAGGAAAACAAGATCCGCATCACCTTTGACAGCAGCATTCAGGCAACGGAATGCTGCTTTGACCTGTTCTCCCCTCACCTCCCCATGTATCCGGTCCTTGACGCAAATAAGGCGATCCTTGAGGTCAAATATGACCGCTTTATGCTCGCCTACATTTCCGAGATCATCTCGCAGGTTGACCGCCGCAGCTTTTCCGCAAGCAAATACTGCCTCAGCAGGCAACTGGGATACCCACTGACAATCTAACATACAAGAGGTGCATCACTATGAACAAATATCTGTTTGAGATCATCAACAGCGCAGGCAATCTGAGTCTGGAGGACATTGTTCTGCGTATCGGTATGTCCGCCATTCTCGGTCTGATCGTCTTCCTGTCCTACTGGCTGTCCCACTCCGGAACGGTTTACAGCTCCAAGTTCAATATCACTCTGCTTACGCTGACTGTGCTGACTGCCACAGTCATGACCGTTATCGGCAATAATGTGGCACTGTCGCTGGGCATGGTCGGCGCACTGTCCATCATCCGCTTCAGAACCTCCATCAAGGACAGCCGCGATACAGTCTATATCTTCTGGACGATCATCATCGGTATCTGCTGCGGCGTTGGTGACTTCGCGGTGGCGGCTACCGGAAGCGCCATCGTATTTCTTGTTCTGCTCCTGTTCGGCAGAGTGAAAAGCGAAAATCGGATGCTGCTCATTATCCGTGCGGAGCGCATTCGAGAGGATTCGATCCGTCAGATTCTCTTTGACTACTTCCCCAAGCCTCCTGTCCTAAAAGCTCAGAATACTACAGGAGAAACCGTTGAGTTTATTTTTGAGATCAACCACAAAATGCTGGAAGCCGGCAAAGCGCGGGATCTGAAGGCATCCATTGCCGCCAACACGGAAAGCCGCAGCATCGTCCAGCGGCTGTACGATCTGGGCGGCATGGAATATGTGAACATTGTCATGCAGAGCGACGAAATCTATTAAGGTGATGATTTAACATGAAATACAAGCTGACCGGACTTTTCCTTTGTGTGCTGCTGCTCGTCTTCTCTCTTGCCGCGCACAGCTACGAGCCGCCAAAGAACCGGTATCATCAGCATTTGGAGGCACTCCCCAAGGAAGCATGTACCAACCACGGGGAGGAGATCTTTTGTACCCATCTTCCGCTGATAAGCATTGTGACTGATAAAGCTATTCCCTCACCCTTTATATGTGATGAAGCCGGCGATCCGATTTTGACAGAGGATGGCTTCGCAATTCAGAATAATGAGATGGTATCAGCTACCGTTCAATACTTCGATAACGAGAGCGAAAATAATCACCTCACAGACACCCCCGTGATCAATGAACGCTCACTGATTCGATCCCGCGGCAACACTTCCCGCACCTTTGACAAGCTTGGCTATCTCCTGAAATTCAAGGCAGAAGACCTCGTTCAAAACGTCAATGTATCTTTCTCCGGCATGACTTCAGACAACGAATGGGTACTGCACGGTCCATTTTTGGACAAATCTCTGATCCGCAACTATCTTTGCTATAACCTCTCCGGTGAAATCATGGATTACGCTCCCAATGTCCGCTTTTGTGAGCTGTTTCTTAACGGCGAATATATGGGCGTTTATCTGATCGTTGAGAAGATTGGCTACAATAAAGACGGTAGAATAAACATCACAAAATCCAATCCTAAACTGGAAACAACCTCCTACATTCTTCAAGCTGACCGCGGCTCAGATGACACAAGGTATGCTCTGAGCACCTTTGCGAATTATTCCTATCTAACAGCACCTATAGGTGAACATTATGGTCAGCTTGAAATCATTTACCCGGGAATTACCTTAACAGATAGTCAGTACAGCTACATTGAAACCGATTTTTCCCGATTTGAAAAAGCACTGTTTTCCTTTGACTATAACGATCCGGATAAGGGATATATGCAGTATATTGATAGTTCCTCCTTTGTTGACTACTTCCTTATCAACGAATTTACTCTGAATTATGATGCGGTCGATTTATCCACCTATCTGTACAAAGATATCGGCAAGCAACTCAAGCTCTGTGTATGGGATTTTAACTCCGCCTTCGACTACTATGAGTTTTCTGTGGTATCTCCCGAAACCTTTGAGCTTCACACCAAACTCTGGTATAAATATCTTTTCAAGGATGAGGCGTTCGTGGATCAGGTCGTAGACCGCTACTACGATTTAAGAGAAAACTTCTTCAATGAAGAGTACCTTTTTTCATATATTGATGACGTAGTGAACTACCTCGGACCTGCCATTGACCGCAATTTTGAAAAATGGGGCTACAGCTTCAACAGTACTTACAACGGTCAGGACTATGACTATCTGACTCCCTCGGAAAGAAACGTACGGAGCTATGATGATGCGATCACCCAGATCAAGTATGTCATTTCAAACCGAATCACTCACATGGACAGCAATCTTGATCGTCTGTACACCCTCTGTCACGAATCGATCAACAAAAAATACAATCACGACACAGAAGGAACCTTCGGATGAAAAAATATATGATCCTCGTCACGGTGCTGGTCATTGGCTGGCTGATGACTGACCATCTCTATTTTTACACCGGTGACCTCTACATTCCCTATACGGGAGAAATCGAGTACTTCACCAAGTCGGACGGTAAGCTGATTTATCTGGATAGCGGAAATGGATTTGAGGAATTCGAGATCAAAGGCGTAAATTTGGGACTGGGAAAACCAGGCTATTATGCAACTGAGAAAGCTATCACAAAGGCGGAATACCTTCGCTGGTTCCGCCAAATCAAGGAGCTTGGCGCCAATACGATCCGCGTTTATACGCTGGGCGGCGAAGACTTTTACGAAGCGTTTTATGAGTTCAACAACGGAAATCCTGATCCGCTGTATTTGCTTCACGGTGTTTGGGTGGATGATTATCTGATCAATTCAACCTACAGTGCGTTGGACGAGGAATTTTATGAACCTTTTCTTGATGACTGCAGGATCATAGTCGATGTGATCCACGGTCGATACAAAACGGATTCCGAAAACAGTCTATTTTCCGATCACTATCGCTGCGATATCTCTCCCTGGGTCGCCGGATACATTCTTGGGATCGAGTGGGAAAGTACACTTGTAAGCTACACCGACAACTCCTTTGAACAGCTTCCCCAATTTTCCGGCACTTATCTTTACACGGAAAATGCCAGCAATTTTGAGATTTTTCTCGCAAGCGTCGGCGAATCGGTCGTCAATTACGAAACTGTCAAATATGGAACGCAGCGCATGATCGCTTTTTCCAACTGGGCAACAACCGATCCGTTGGAACACACGAAGGATATCAAGCTGTATTTTCAGAAATGCGGATCTGTTGATGTTGAACATATCAAATGCACTGACAGTCTTCTCACCGGACAATTTGCATCCTACCACATCTATCCCTATTATCCTGATTATTACAGCATCCTTCCTGAGCACGAGGAGAATACATATCTGCAATATCTGAAAGATATCAATGAACATCATTCTATGCCGGTGGTGATCTCCGAATTTGGTGTTTCCTCCGGTCGCGGCATGGCGGCTTATGATGGTCACGGACGCAACCAAGGCGGTATCAGCGAAACACAGCAGGGAGAAGCGTTGGTGTCCATGTATCAGGATATCATGAATGCTGGCTGTTCCGGCTCTATTGTTTTCACATGGCAGGATGAATGGTTTAAGCGTACATGGAATACTATGGCAAACACAGATCTGAAATCCACCCCCTATTGGAGCGATTATCAAACCAATGAGCAATACTTTGGTCTTCTCTCTTTTGATCCGGGGGACAAGGAGAGCATCTGCTATGTAGACGGAAACCGCTCCGACTGGTCGCAGGATACCCCTGTTATGGAGAATGGTAATATCCGCGTATCAGTTAAATACGACGAGAAATTCATTTACTTTTTAGTGGAACAGGGCGGTTTCTCTCTTTCTGATGATATACTATATGTTCCCATTGATACTACTCCTAAGTCTGGAAGCCCCTATGCCGAGAATTTCTCAATAGAAATGAGCCATGCAGCTGATTTTATCATTGAGATCAACGGCAAGGAAAACAGCCGCATCTGGGTTCAAAAACGCTATGACATCATTGATGCTCTGTATTATACAAATATTTCCCCCCAGAATATATTCTCCAAGGTTTTTATTGCATCTGATACACCGCAATTTACGCAGATCCGTCTTCTTCTGCAAAAGGATCTTTATTACCGTTCTTCATCAGATGATAACATTTCCGATAAACAGATCACATTTCAAGAATTTAATCCCAAAGATCCCCTCCTCTATCAAATTATGGAAACCTTTGAGACCGGCAAGCTCACCTACGGAAACGCCAATCCCGACGCGGACAACTTCAACTCCCTTGCGGATTTCTGTGCGGGCGATGGCTTTGTTGAGATCAAGCTCCCGTGGGGACTCTTGAATTTTGCCGATCCGTCCCAGATGAAGATTCATGACGATTACTACGAGTGCTACGGTGTCGAATATCTCCGCATCGACTCCATGCGCGTCGGTGCAGGTGACGGTACACAGCTCATTGAAATGGGTAGCGTTACCCTAACCCCCCTCGGCAAAAAACCATCTTACCACGAGAGGCTTAAAGAATCCTATTATATCCTTCAGTCTGTGTGGACAGAGGATCCTTAGAGGTTAAGCTGTTATGACTCTTTTTATTGAGATATATATTATCCTCTGTGTCGCGCTTCTTATCTTCGATTTAGTCTTTCTGGCGGTGAAAAATTTTAAAAACTATGAATTTTACCCCAGAAATCCCGCGTTTGAGGAGCGGCTGCACCGTGAGATCCTGCAGCGGCGGGAAACTGGAAGCTTTTCAGAGGGTTTTCTCAGCGAGCTTCCCAAACTTCTGGAGAAAACCAAAAATCTGATCACTCTGCAAACCGAACTGGAGAAAGATCCCGATGCCGCGGAGTGGTTCAGAACCACCGTCTACGCTCTGATCGATACATATCAGAAGAAGACCGATTATGAGCAGGCGTACTATCTTTACGTCATATCTACCTTTGACTACAGCACGGAACAGGTCCCCGCAAGCTTTTCCGAGAACCTTATGTCTTTTCTGGACAGCAAATCCCTCTATACATTTTCCAACACCATGAACGTCCTGTACCGCATCGGGCAGGTCAATCTCATGGTAATGGCGATCGACAAGGCGGACGAACGGGGCAAGTTCTATCATAAAAAGCTGCTGCTGGACGGTATCCTTGCCTCAAACATTGATTTGGAGGCGTTGACACAAAAGCTGGTCGAACGATTCCAGCAGTACAGTCCCCACATGCAGGACTGCATTCTGGATGTCTTCCGAATGGGAAAGGGCGACGCTTCCGGACTGTGTATGCAGCTGATCCATGACACCGACACAGATGAGCAGGTGCGCTACTCCGCTATGCGCTATTTTATCAAGCACCCCACAGCGCAGTCCCGCGAATTTTTCCTGCATCTCCTTGAAAACGAAAGTACGGTCTGGATCGAGCAAATGCTGGCTATACAGGGCTTGAGCCGCTATGATGACACTGCTGTTTACCACGCCATCAAACGGAAGGCCACCAGCTACCACTGGCATGTGCGCACCAACGCAGTGGAGTACCTGCACCGGCAGGGCATCAGCCGCGAGGAATTGGCGGAAATCCTCCGCACACAGGATAAATATGCCAGTGAAGCACTTCTCTACCAGTACCGCGATGACCACGAGATGACACTGTTTATCATCCAGACCATTCAGGCGATCACAGCGGAATCGGCTTCTTCTACTCAGGAGAGCTGCCCTGCCGATGAAAATAACGCAGTTGCGGCAGGAGGTGTCGATGCATAAATGTTTGACTTCATCTATGATATCGTGACGATCGAAACGGTCATGTCCCTCCTGTCAGTTCTGGAGGGCTTCTTTCTCATTTATCTGATTGGATACGCATCCTTTCTGTTCCTGTCCGTCCTCGCTGGCAGTAATCAGCTCTTTGAGGACGTGAAGAAAAAGCGGCTGAGAAATGAAATTCACCACGACTACTATGTGCCTGTCAGCATCGTTGTACCTGCCTATAACGAGGAGGTAACGATCGTTGAAACGATCCGCTCCCTTCTGAGTCTTGACTACAGACTCTATGAGATCATCGTTGTCAACGACGGCTCGAAGGACAACACCGGAGATCTGGTGGCGGAAACCTTTGGTCTCTATCAAGTCAACCGTCCCATCCGCCGTCAGGTTCCCTGCCAGGATGCTGTCACCGTTTACGAGGGGAAATGGGACGGTAAGATATCCATTACACTGATCAACAAGAAAAACGGCGGCAAAGCCGATGCCATCAACATGGGCATCAACGCCTCAAAGTACCCCTATTTCACCTGCATGGACGCTGACTCGATCCTGCAAAAAGACTCCCTCACCAAGATCGCTATTCCGATCCTGGAAAACCAGGATGTCATTGCCGTGGGAAGCATGATCCGCATTTCCAATGACAGCGAATTTGAAGACGGAGAGCTGGTCAAAATGCGTCTGCCCAAAAAGCTGCTCCCTGCTTTCCAGGTGCTGGAATATGAGCGTTCCTTCCTTGCTTCCCGCATCCTGCTGGACAAATTCAATGCCAATCTGATCATCTCCGGCGCTTTTGGTCTGTTTAAGAAGGATGCCGTCATAAATGTTGGCGGCTACCATGTGGGCTGCATCGGCGAGGATATGGAGCTTATCATGAAGCTCCACTCCTACCACCGCGCCAATTCCCTCCCGTACCAGATCAAGTACTCCTACGATGCCGTGTGCTGGACACAGGCTCCCGAACGACTGAGCGATCTGATGAAGCAGCGCAAACGCTGGCACATCGGTCTGATGCAGAGCATGTTCGGACATGTCAATGTGGCATCAAAACCCAGCTACCTCTACTATCTTTTCTATGAGCTGCTTTCTCCCATTATTGAGCTGGTCGGTACAGTCGTCACAGTTCTCGCCTATCTTTTCGGACTCTTGAAGCTGGAGTACATGCTGATCCTGTTTCTTGTCTACGCCGTTTTCGGTTCCCTGTTGACGGTCATCTCCTATCTGGCGCGCAATTATCTCGGCGACACCCGCCTCGGCTTCGGCGATGTTATCCGCGCGTTTCTGCTATGCATTCCCGAAACCATCGGACTTCGCTTCATTATGGCATGGACCCGTCTTCTGGCGATCTTCTTCTATCGCGGAAAGAAAACCAAGTGGGGACAGATCAAGCGCTATAAGATCAACTACGATTCCAATAAAAGCGCATAACGCAGGAATTATTTGCATCAGCATTTTTGGATATTGGCGTTTCGTTCGTTATGTGCTATAATGTATTTATTGATCTGCAAACACGATAAAAACACAGGAGGAACCACCTTTGACAACTGCAATTATTCTTTTTGCTGTGACCTACATTTTGATGCTTGCCCTCAGCAAATACCGCACCTACATTGCCCTTGCCTCCGGCGCGCTCTTCGTTATCCTTGGAATGCTTCCCATCAGCGAGATCCTTCCCGCCCTTGACTTCAATGTTCTGATGATGATCGCCGGCACTATGGGTTTGGTCGCTCTGTTTATCGAGTCCAAAATGCCCTCCCTGCTGGCTGACCTCATTATGGAGAAGGTCCCCAACGTCCAGATGGCAGCGGTCGCTCTGGCACTCTTCGCAGGCGTGATCTCCGCCTTTGTTGACAATGTGGCAACTGTTCTGATGGTCGCGCCTGTCGCCCTCGCCATCTGTCAGAAGCTGAACACCAATCCCATCCCCTTTA
Organism: Candidatus Pelethomonas sp.; assembly: GCA_045596145.1. GTDB lineage: Bacteria > Bacillota > Clostridia > Oscillospirales > Oscillospiraceae > Pelethomonas. Next base: position 7,111 of record JAZOBV010000032.1, on the reverse strand, counting down.
TTATCGGTGTCGCGGTTTCCTCCAACCTGCAGGGTGCGGCGACCCTTGTCGGTGATACCACCGCTATCATGCTGGGCTCCGCTCTGGACATGAGCTTTATGGACTTCCTGTTCTATCTGGGCAAGCCCGGTATGTTCTTCATCGTTGAGCTGGGTGCGGTCCTGTCCGCACTGATCCTTGCGTGGATCTTCCGCAAGGAGAAGGGCTCCATCCCGAAAGCCACCGCGCGCACCGAAGTCACTGATTATGTCCCCTCTATTCTTCTGCTGGGTACGATCGTTCTGCTGATCGGCGCATCCTTCATTCCCAACAAGCCCAGCATCACCAACGGTCTGATCTGCTGTGTACTGCTGGTGATCGGTCTTATTCTCAATTACGCAAAGAAAAAGAACTTCTCCGCCATTACCGAGCCCCTCAAGGGCATCGACTTCGAAACGATTGGTCTGCTGGTCGGTCTGTTCATTATGATCGGCGGTATCTCCTATCAGGGCGTGATCGACGCCCTCGCCAAGATCCTTGCCGATCTGGGCGGCGGAAACGTATTTCTGATGTACACGGTCATCGTCTGGGCATCTGTTGTGATCTCCGCTTTCATTGACAATATCCCCTACGTTGCCACCATGATCCCTGTCATTGCCGGTCTGGCAATCGAGATGGGCTGCGACCCCACCCCCCTTTATTTCGGTCTGCTGAGCGGCGCTACTCTGGGCGGCAACTGCACTCCCATCGGTGCTTCCGCCAACATTACCGGTATCGGCATTCTGCGCAAGGCGGGTTATGATGTAAAGAACTCCGATTTCTTCAAAATCGGTATTCCCTTCACCCTTTCCGCTATTATCCCCGCATATATCCTTGTCTGGCTGCTCTTTGGCATGTAATTTCAATCATCAAAAAATCGCGGAAGAAAATCTTCCGCGATTTTTTATATGAAAATAATCAGAAACAACGCCGTAATGGAGAAGCAAACCGCGGCAGACAGCCGCAGCTCCACTGATTGCCGATCCTGCCGCTCTCGTGCCAGCATCACAAGCTCTTCGCGCACTTCTTCGATTGCCCGCGCCAACGACTCACCGCCGACCGGAAGCAGTCTGCCTAAAGGCGCAAGGCGCACCGTCAACTCCCCCGGCAATCCGCTCACAGCCTTCTCCCAACAAGTTTGTACAGTACCCTCAGAACGCCGCAAAAGCTCCGCAAGTGATTTCCACAGATATGTGCCGCCTGATCCATGACACAGTTCACTGTCGAGAATCGCCGGAAGCGGACGGCGGTGAATACATATCTGACAGCGCAGCAGCGCAAGATCCTCCGTAAGTGTGCGGATCAGTTGAAGCTTCTGCATCACGGTACGGCGATAAACGCCATAGCCGCCAAACGCGCTCAGAACGATCATTACGATCCCCGCCGTTCTCATCACAGCACCTCAACCCGGTAGCTTCTGACCATTTTCTCCCGCTCTATCACAATCGCGCGCTCGAAAACACCACAGCTCTTCAGGCGTTTCAGAAGAGGGCGGCACTCCCAGTCACACGCTGACGAGGCATGTGCTGTCGCCAGCATCACAACACCGCAGTTTACAGCCGCGCAAAGGCTCTCTACGTCCGCTTCGCCGGAAATTTCATCCAGCGCGATCACTTGAGGAGTCATGGTACGAAGAAGCATCGGGATCGCCAATTTCTTCGGGCACGCATCCAACACATCCGTATGGCTTCCAACCGCCAGCTGCGGCATTCCCCGGTGCATCGCGGCGATCTCTCCCCGCTCGTCCACCAACGAAACACGCATGGATTCCGCCAGCTCTGAGCCGTCACTGACCAATCTCACCAGATCACGCAGCAATGTAGTTTTTCCGCCCCCCGGCGGAGATAGGATCAAAGTATTCATCAGTCTCCCCCGCTCCAGCAGGCGCGGAAGCAGCGGTCTTGCAATATCCTCCATCTCCCGTGGGATACGAATGGAAAGTGAGGATATATCACGAATGCCTTCGCTCCTTCCACCCGCAGAGATCATAGTTCCGCACACGCCAACACGAAAGCCTCCCTGTGCGGTAGCAAATCCCATGCGAAGCGTTTCCTCTGCTGTATAACGGGAAAACTCCGTTACCCGATCCAATACATGCTCCAGATCCTCACTGATGACCCTTGTCTGTGGCAGCGGGAGCTCACATCCCGAAATTGTTAAATGGATCGGACGTCCGACACGCAGACGGATCTCCTCCACCGCGCCCATTTTTTCCCGCGCAATATTCAGTGCTGAAATACTCAAACGATCCGGCAAAAACGCGCACGCTTTTTCATACTTTGCCGCTGCAATGCTATCCTTCATTCGTGTCCCCCCTTTTTCCTTCAGTTTATGAATAAAACGAAGATTCTATGCCACTTCGCTCATCGTCAGTATCTGGCTTTCCAACGCAAAGGAAGCGCCGCAAATGCGGCGCTTCCCCAGCGTGTCAAAAAACTACCATCTATTAGGATGAGCCTCTCCGTTGCATGGGGGAGCTTGAGGGGGCAAAGCCCTCCTCAAATGAAATCGAATGCCTCGCTAAGCCTTGCCTCGCAAGGCGTGCGACAGGCGTAGCCTGCACTTTTGCGGCGCATTGCAAAGCAAAAGTAACGGCATTTTTGCGGCGTGTCTGAAAAAGTCGGAGACTTTTTTGACACGCTGCAGGGAGTGTTGCCGAATGAAGCAACACTCCCTGTTTGTCAACTCTCAATCTGAAGACTCTCTACCCCGGTTATTCGGAGATATTGATACCAGCGCGACGGAGATCGGCACGCAGGATGCCCGCGTCACCATGAAATACCACACCGCGAATGCCGCAATTTTCTGCCATCTCAATGTTGGAGGGCAGGTCGTCAATAAAAATGCACGTATTCGCTTTAACGCCGAATTTGTTCAGCGCCAGCTCGTAGATCTCCCGCTGGGGCTTGAGAAGCTTTACATCAGCGGAGATGAATGTGTCATCAAAATACTGGCTTCCGGGGACACGATGCCAGTATTCGTGCTGACGGGAAAACGCATTGGAGAGAAGATAGATGGCATAGCCTGCCGCCTTCAATTCTTCAATGAGTTCCGCCATACCGTCCATGGGAATGATCTCCGGGAACTCCCAGCGGCAGACCAGTTCTTTCGCTGCGGCGTGCAGATGGGCGGGGAGACGGGTGCAGATGCTGAGGACACCTTCCTCGTCGCTCAGCGTGCCGCGATCCATGCGAACCCAGTCAGCGCTGCGAAAGACCTCGCGTTTGAGAAGCTCCGCGTCCGCTCCGGTGATGCCCAGCCGCGCGATAAACTGCTCTGGTTCAAAACGGAGCAGGACGCCGCCCATGTCGAAAATGATGTTTTTGATTTTGGTGTTTTCCATGCAAAGTCCTCCAAAGCTTATCATCCGTTGAGAACATCATAGCATCAAAAAAGACGCGGCGCAAGAGCGGCAGAAAGAAGTAGTTTCGCATCAAAACTAAATCGGGAGTTGAGTGCACCTCAACTCCCGATTATTCTTTTGCGTTAGCCCAGCAGAGCAAGGACTTCTTCCTTATTCTCGGGACCGACACCACGGTTCACTTCCTCGCCGTTGCGGAAGACGAGAACGGTGGGAATCGCCATAACCTTGAACTTGCGGGCGAGATCCTTGTTGTCGTCGACATTGATCTTGCCTACCTTGATGTCAGTGCGTTCCTCAGCAATCTCGTCGATCACGGGAGAGAGATTGCGGCAGGGACCGCACCAGGGAGCCCAAAAATCCACGAGAACGGTCTTTTCGCTCTCCAGAACCTCTTGCTGGAAATTGTCGATTGTAACAGTAGTGATGCTCATTGTATGACCTCCTATTTTGGGAAAATACCCTTTCAGTATGTCCACTCTGAGCAAATCATAACATAGCCGGACAAAAAATTCAATAGAAATATGGAGAGAATGCGTATATTCCGCCGAAGTCAAACGGAGGAATTTTCCGAAAAACGAAAGAAGATAATGATCTCTCTGGAATCGGTCAATTCTATTTTTTCAATGAGTTGGGTCAGAAGGTCACGGTTTGAGGGTAGGTCGGAAAAGAAACACTCGACGGCTTCTTTTGCAAATTTATCTTCATCAAAAGATGTTTCAGCATTTGCTGTATTTTTCTCATGCTCTTTCAGTTCGTCACGCTGCTGACAAAGACGCTGATAGATGCGCTCAAAATCTGCCTGTTCCAGTACGCCGTTCAGCCGGTCAAGGTACAGTCTGTCGATCTGTGCCGTAAGCCGTTCACGGCGGGCGGGCGTGGTGAGGTAGGTGCTGGGCTGAACGGCTGCGTTGTAGTCATGGATCGCCTGCAGTGCGATGGAATGAAATTCGTCGGTGAGGATCGCGCGGTCGAATATGTTGGAAATTGCGGAAATAACAACATCTGTTATGTATTTTACCTTTACACAATGACTGGCGCAGAGATGGTCTTCTGTGAAGCGCTGATAGGTTCGGCATACGAAATACAGAACGTCTTCTCCTGCTGCATTCCTGCGATTGATCACACCCAGTGGGTGTCCGCACTCATGACAGAATACAAGACCTTTTAGCGGAAAATCATAGGTGCGGCTTCGTGTGCGGCGGCGGGTGGCGAGGATCCGCTGCACGGCGTCAAAGGCAGGCTTGTCAATAATCGCCTCGTGAGTGCCGTTTACGATGATCCAATCCTCTTTCTTTTTCCGCAGGCTTTTTTTGGATTTGTAGCTGACCTTGACCCGGCGCCCCTGTACCATGTTGCCCAGATAGATCTCGTTTTGCAGCATTTCGCTGATCCGCTCTCCGCTCCACGCTCCGGTGTACTTTGAGTGCGCGTATACGGAAGGGGAGGGGATGCCCTCGTTGTTCAGTGCGATGGCGATCTGGCGGCAGCTTGTGCCGGAAAGCGCCATTGAGAAGATCCTGCGAACGGTAGAGGCTGCGGTGTCGTCAATGATGATCCGGTTTTTTTCGGTAGGATGCATCCGGTAGCCGAAGGCGGGCTTGCCGCCAATAAATTGCCCGCGCCGCTGTTTGTCCCGCTTGACGCTGGTGATCTTTCGGGAGATGTCCTTGGCGTACATATCGTTCATAATGGCACGAAAGGGCGTTATGTCGTTGACGGAGGAGTCGATGCCTGTGTCGATCCCATCCAGAAGTGAGAGATATCGCACCCTATGCTCCGGAAAGTACCGCTCCAGATAATGTCCGGTGAGAATATAGTCTCTCCCCAGTCGGCTGAGATCCTTGGTGATAACCATATTGACTCTGCCGGATTCGATGTCCGTCAGCATACGCCGGAAGGCAGGGCGGTCAAAATTGCAGCCGCTGTATCCGTCGTCTACATAGGTGGAGTAAATGGACAGCCGATGTTCTTCGGCATATTTTTCAAGCATGGCGAGTTGGTTTGTAACGCTTTCGGAGGGACCGTCGTGGTCATCCTCTTTGGATAATCGGATGTAAAGTGCCGCGCTCAGCTTTTCCGGCATGTCAGTGCGGCTTTCACATAGCGGAGAAAGACCTGACGGATCAGTTCGCGGGCGCTGCTGCCTTTTTCCGAATAGACCAAAGTTGCGGTGAGTTCCGGTTTCCGCATGAAAACACCCTCCTCGGAAAGATTTCATACCATTCTATGCGCGCTCTTTTACGAAATATTCCGCTGAGGTGGAGTAAACCCCGCTGCCATCTGGACAGCGGGGTTTGGATCATTCGGTAAAATGTGTGTGGTTGAAAATGTGCTCCTCGCAGTAGCAGTGGTATCCGGTGCACTTGGAGCAGTAGCGGAACTGGAGGTTGGGATATTCGGTGTCTGTCTTACCGCAGACAGTGCATTTGTGGTTGTATCCCCGCTGCTTTTGCTGCTCGCGGACTGCCTTGCGGAAATTGATCGCCTCGGGACGGTGTTTGGAGGCTTCATATTCCGCGCGGCGGCGAAACTGGGGATAGAAGAAAACAAAGAGATTCAACAGGGCGATAATGGGCATCATAGCCAGACCAAATAACCCCAGAGAGAGGGATTCGATCACATCCAAAGCATACAGACCGGCTTCGACCCATGCCAGCCACTTCATCTTGATGGGGAAGATCATCATGAAATTGATGATCGTGTCACCATTGTAGATCGCGTAGGCAAAAAACAGTGCGGAATTGACGAAGCTTGCGCCTGCAATAACGATGGGGAGTCCGTCAATGAGATAAACAAAGATCGTTGCCAACGCGGACAGAAGGACACCGCTGAGGTAGTAGAATGTGAATTTTGTACTGCCCCAGATCCGCTCAAGAGAACTGCCCAGCCAGTAATTAAACATACAGTTGATCAGAAGGAAGATACCGCTGGTGGATGAAAAGAGGGCGTAGGTGAAAATGCGCCAGACTTCGCCGCGAAGTACGGCGGAGGGGTCGAGCATGAGGAATTCAAGAGTGCCGGAGCCGGCAAACATTTGCAGGATGTATAGCGCGACATTGGCACCGATAATATATCGCATCAGACCGGGGATGCCCCAACTGGGGTGCGTCAGACAAAAACGGTCGATGGCATTGCTCAGTTTTCTCAAAGGATTTTCCTCCATTACCAAAATGTAATGATATTGTACTCCATTTTTACAGAAAAGTCATCAACAAAGTATTAATTTTATGTATTTGACATTTTGAAGAAAATCTGTATAATAAAGAAGTTGATAATAACCGGGTGTAGCGCAGTTGGTAGCGCGCTTGCTTTGGGACTTCGAGCTTTCCCATCCATCCGGTTTTTCTGCAACCGCTGAACCCCTTGATACTCTAAGGAAAATTCGATTTTCCCGTTTTCGCAAAAGTCTCTGAATTGTGGTTTATACCACAGGATTGCTACTTCAAGAGCAGAATTTCAATTCAATAACCGGGTGTAGCGCAGTTGGTAGCGCGCTTGCTTTGGGAGTGTGCTGCCGGCTATCACCACAGGCAAACTCCAAAGTCCGGAAAGCCTTGCAATACGGGTGTTAGCGGGAGTTCCCACATTGGGGAACCTTCCACAAAGAACGACATTGACCACAGGAATTACCACAGACAGAAAAATCTTTGATTTTCACCTCGGCTGTGGTATGATGAGAAAAATTGAATAACCGGGTATAGCGGAGCTGGTACCGCGCCACATTTGGGA
>JAZOBV010000031.1:0-50601 GCA_045596145.1 Candidatus Pelethomonas sp. | reverse complement strand
AGAAAGTGCCGATAATAGTCGATTTGCACGCCGTATTCTCAAGGGGATACATAAGGGGATATCCCCTTATGTGGCGCTTTGGTGACTTTCTCGACAAGGAGAAAGTCACCCGCCGGAGGCTGAACCAGTTTTCAAATAGATGTCGGATATTTGCCGCGCCAGCGGCACGATAAATCAATCATAGTAAGATAAACAACAATTTACCTGCTTACCGCAAGCCCGTTTGCGTATACTGTTTCAGAAGTTGAGGTCTTATCCATGAAAAAAGTCTTTATCCGCTGTGAAGAAAATGCATACGGGAACTACCGCGCGGCGCTGAACGCCTGTGGTGTGGAGGCGGTGCGGTCGCTGGACCTGTCCCTCGCCCCTGCCTGTGACGGACTGCTGCTCCCCGGCGGAGGCGATGCGGACCCCGCCCTCTATGGGCAGGAGGATCAGGGCAGTATGCCACCGGATCACGACCGTGACAGGGATGAACTGGAGCTTTTTGCCCTGTTTCGCGCGATGAACAAGCCGATCCTTGGCATCTGCCGCGGACATCAGATGATAAACATCGCCCTCGGCGGAACGCTGATCCAGGATCTTCCCGACGAGCGCCACTGCCATGACAAGGAGCGGGATGCAGACCGCATCCACCGTGTTACCACCACCCACCCCGTACTGACAGAGCTTTACGGCGGCAGCTTTGTGTCCAACAGCAGTCACCATCAGGCGGTTGACCGGCTGGGTGAGGGACTTTCCGTCACCTGTATCAGCGACGACGGCGTGGTGGAGGGCGTTATCCACGAAAACGGGAATATCATCGGCGTGCAGTTTCATCCCGAGCGTATGTCGTTTGCTCTGAAGCGCGAGGATGCCGCCGACGGTGAGCCCATCTTCCGGCTGTTTGCCGACATGCTGTAAAAATAACCGGAGTGCTGAAAAATAACAGCACTCCGGTTTCTCTTGTATTCAAGGGAGATTACTTCTTGCCTCCGGTCATCTTATTGAGTAGGGCGACCAGACCCCAGATGACAAGGATGACGATGAAGATGCCCAGCATACCCTTGCCCATGATGCCAAGGCATGCAGTGACCAGTTCCCAGTTAATATTCATATTCCGTATCCTCCTTACAGCAGCTTTTCAACCAGAGAGATGATGAGACCGCCCGCAATAACGGATGCGATCTGACCGCTGACGTTGGCACCGGCGGCGTGCATGAGCAGGAAGTTATAGGGATCCTCCTCCTGACCCATCTTATGTACCATGCGGCTTGCCATGGGGAAGGCGGAGATACCGGCGGCGCCGATCATGGGGTTGACCTTCTTCTTGCTGAACAGGTTGAGGAGCTTTGCGAAGAACACACCGCCGACGGTGTCGAACACGAAGCCGACCAGACCCAGACCCATGACCAGCAGAGTCTCCCAGCGGACGAACTGGTCAGCCTGCATACGCAGGGACACAGAGATGCCCAGCAGGATGGTGACGAGGTTTGCCAGCTCGTGCTGTGCGCTCTGGCTCAGACTGTCCAGCACGCCGCACTCGCGGATCAGGTTACCGAACATCAGGAAGCCGATCAGCTCGGCGCTCATGGGGGCGACAGCGGCGGCAATGATGGTGACGACCACGGGGAAGATGATACGGGTGGTCTTGGTGACGTTGCCGGGGGTATACTCCATGCGGATCATGCGCTCCTTCTTGGAGGTGATCGCCTTGATAATGGGGGGCTGGATAATGGGCACCAGCGCCATGTAAGAGTAAGCGGCGACCATGATAGCGCCGGTGTAGTTGCTATTAAAGTACTGAGAAACGAAAATGCTGGTGGGGCCGTCTGCCGCGGCGATGATAGCGGTGGAAGCGGCGTCCTTCAGCTCAAAGCCCATCAGAACTGCGACGACCAGCGTGAAGAAAATACCGAACTGGGCAGCGCCGCCGAACAGGAACATCTTGGGGTTGGACAGCAGGGGACCGAAGTCGATCATTGCGCCGATGCCGATGAACAGCAGCAGGGGGAACAGCTCGTTGGCGATACCTGCGTCAAACAGAGTGCTGATGGCGTGAGCCTCCACGCCGGGCAGGTTGACGAGGATGGCTCCAAAGCCCATGGGCAGAAGCAGGGTGGGCTCCATCTCCTTCTTGATGGCAAGGTACACCAGAATCGCGCCAATGGCGATCATGACGCCCTGCTGCCAGGTGAAGTTCAACACGTTGCCAAACAGGTCATAGAAAAGATCCATAGGGGTTACCTCCTTAAACAGGACCGCAGTGCGGTCAAAATATTTCGGGGAATAGCAAAAAAGACCCTTACGGTGCGTTGTGCGCCGTAAAAGTCTTGTCATTTGAGGCATAAGCGGACCCGGCGGGTCGGTTTGACGCTTGCTGCCGCGCTGATTAGGCGCTGACTACTCCCTCTTACACAATTTACATCTTACTGGAAGAACCGCCCGATTGTCAAGCTTTTTTCGCCGGAAAACCGGAAGTTTGCTGTTTTTTTGCCATCGGGGTTATCCGAACGGAAAAAGGAAGCACCCGAAATCGGGTGCTTCCCGGAAAATAATTACGGCATGGTCGCCAGAACCTTGCAGATCTCCGCGCGGGTCATGGCGTTGTTGGGATTCAGCTTTCCATAGCTTCCGTTGATGACACCCAGCGCGACCATGGTCTCAAAGTGCGTACGGGCGTAATCCATGATCTCGCCCGCATCCGTGAAGGCGGAGAGGTCTGCGCTGATAGGATCGCCCTCCCGGGCTCTGCCCAGCATGGTCACAGCCTGAGAGCGGCTGAGCGTTGCGTAGGGATCATAGATAAAGGTGCCGTCCGGCTGCTCAATACCGCCCACGATACCCAGCGCGTACATAGCACGCACCGCGTTTGCCGCCCAGTCTGCCACGGACTCCATATCCGTGAACGGTGTTTCAATGTCGGCAAAATCATCGGTGTTCAGATTCATGAACCGTGCCAGCAGTACGGCAAATTCCGCGCGGGTCACGCCCTTGTCGGGATTTGCGTAGAGGGAGTCACCCTCCTGCACACCGGTCAGAATGCCTTTGTGGTACAGGGAGCAGAGGTATCCGACACCCCAGTGTCCTGCCGTATCAGCAAAGGGAGAGCGTCCGTCCAGTGTCAGGGAGATGGTCACGGTCAAATCGCCTTTGGATATGCTGACTGTACCGCTGCCCTCGGTGAAACTGGTTGTCAGAATGCCGTTTTCGTCCACATATCCCAGATCATTGTCAATACTGTAGATGAAGTCGCCGGGGAAGGTCGCAAGCTTCATGTGATTGTAGCTTGCGGTGACAGTCAGCTCTGCGGAATCACCGGGAACCATGGTCACATCACTGACCACAGCGCCGTCCCAGTAGACATGAAGCTCGTCGGGGGTATCGACTACAAGGATCTGGGTCTGAGCGGTGAAGCCGCCGGCAGAGGCGGTGATGATAACAGGTCCCCCCTTCTCAGGGGCGTAGAAAATACCATCGACGATCTCACCCGCGCTGCACTCATAGCTGATGTGAGAGTTCATGGGGTGGTAGCCGGTGTCCACCAATGTGGCGTTCAGCTCCACAGCATGTCCCGGCAGGACGATGTGGGCAGAGGGACTGAAATAAATGTGGTCGGGAACGCGGGTAGCGTGGTCACGGGTCAGCAGCAGAAGATGGTTGCTGACCTTGCGCTCGTTTTTGTCGCTGGGGGAGTTGATGACTTCGGTGTGTTCGCTGTCCGGCATGGTGGCGGTGAGGGTGGTGGAGCCGCCGCCGTCAAAGCAGACCGCTGTTTCGCAGCCAAGCTCTGCCATGCGCTGGGCAAGAATATTCAGCGACGCGCCCATGCTGTGTTCCGCCTGCCGCCCGTCCACGGTGTACAGCACCAGCTCGCCGTTTGCCTTAATGCCCACCGCGCTGCGGGGGGCATAGTTGGTGGAAAGGCCGGTCTTGGGGACACCGTTCTCCACCAGAAGGTACATAGCGCCTACTGCCTCCGTCACGGTGTTCCACGCGCTGTCGGCAGCGGTGAAGGAGATGGTCAGCGTATTGCCGGGGGAGAGGTTCTCCAGAAAATGGCGGTCCAGCGTATAGCCGGATGCGGAGATGGTCAGCGCGATCTCATTTTTGCCGATCTCCACCGGCTGGGTGCCCCACTCGGCGTGCTTGACACGCACGCGCATCTCGCCGCCAACGGAGGCGGAGCCGGAGAGAACGGTGCAGATCACGGTCAAGCCATCCGTGTGGGTGGCGGTGTTGTGGTCGTTGTTGAAGTCATGGGTCAGCAGAGTGACGCCCGCACCCTCCACCCGGGGCTTGTTGATAGCAGCGATGGTGAGGAGCTCACCGCCGTATTCTGCCATAATGGAGAGCTTGGGTTCTCCGAGGATCACAGATCCGTCCCGCTGAAAACCAAGGGCGTAATTGCTGCCCGCGCCGGACAGGATCTCTCCGTTGGAGATCATCAGTCCCAGAGGATAGCCGGTGGCGGTGTCGTAATAATCGCCGTTGATGCCGGCGATCACCCTCCAGCCCTGAGCCTCGTACAGCTCGGCGGCAGTGGTGGCGGTAAGGCGGTCGCAGACGGAGCTGCCGTATGCCACCACGGGGGTGATGGAGCTGAACGGCTCCACCGTCACAAAATACTCATGGCGGAGCTGCTCGTAGTAGTGGCTCCAGTAAATATTGTCGCTGAGGGTGACACCGTTGTAAATCTCCGTGTCCTCCTGCCACACCTCGCTGCCATAGGCATCGGAGTAGGCAAGCGCGCCGCCGGGGATCAGCGTCAGCAGCAGTGCAAGGGTCAAGATCAGGGATAATGCTTTCTTCATGGGTTCTCCTTTTCATATGTATCGCGGTTGGCTTGAGGGATATCTTGTTTACTATATCATGGCGGAGCAGAAAAGTCTACCGCAGGCGGAAAGGGAAATGTTTGCAGAAAAAGAGAACGCCGCAGATAACTGCGGCATTTCATCAGAGAATTAGAGATTCAGCAGGCAAAGCGCGGCGAGGATGATCCCCAGCGCCAGCCACTGCTGCCTTCCCAGCCGCTCACGAAACAGCAGAACGCCCGACAGGGTGATGGCCAGCAGCGTCGCAGCGCTGTAGGTGGGGTAGGCGATCACCGCGCTGACGCTGTCCAGCGCCCGCAGCAGAAATTTTGCGGAGAAAAAGTTGGGAATTCCGATGAGAAAGCCCCAGAACAGCTCCGGAGCGCCGGGACGCTGCTTTTTATACAGCATGAGCGCAAGGCAGAGAAGCAGTGCAAAGAGAAAGGTATACAGCAGGAATTGACCGCTGAGCGCCCGGTCGCCCAGCTCCTCAAAGACCTTTGCCATCACATCCGCGCAGCCGTCGCCGATCAGAAGAAGCAGCAGTCCGGCGCGGGAGCGGACAGCGCCGCTGTCCTTTCCGCGGTTGATCAGAATGATAGCGGCAATAGCGGCAATAAAACCGATGATCTGCAGAAGCTTCGGCTTTTCCCCGAAGAAAAGTACCGATGCCGCAATGGGTACCAGAAGTCCCAGCTTCATAAAGGTCGCGGAGAGGACAACGCCGTTTTTCTGCACGTTTATCTGCAATAGGACAAAAGAAGCGAGATACAGCGCGCCATGGACCGCGCCCATGCCGATGGTCGCCGGAAGGGATGGTGTCCGGGGCGCAAGTTCGCCCAATCCGGTATACACCGCCGCTATGAGAAGGCAGGTGAGGTAATTCATTGCCAGCATTCCCACATTTTGCGTCACCCGGTCCGTACTCAGACGCATGATGATGGATACCAGCGCGCTGCTGGCAATGGCGAGCAGTAAGTACACCATAAGAAAAGCCTCCGAAAGAATTTATCTATGTCCTGTGGTGGTGTGCTGGAGATTGCCTGTCAGTCGGACACGGAAAAATTCTCCACAAAGACAGAGAAGTACTCCTTGATCTCTTCCAGAGTCTTCTCGCCGTTTGCGGAGCAGGCGATAACAGGCTGCATATCATCCGAAATGTAGATGAGCAGCATCTCCTCTTCCGGACTGAAAGCATAGTGAGCAAAAGTCGATGTGTTTTCGGATACCTTGTATAAACTGCAGGTCGAAATGATATACGGTGTCCCGAAAAAACGATCCATTCGCGAAACTGGATTGGTAAATTCTGTAAATAACCAGTTGTCAATTCCAGACTGCAAAAACCGAAAATCGACCTCAGAATCCAGAATAGACCCCTGAACGGTCACATAGACCGGTTCCTCTGCCACCCTTTCTCCATAGAGAAGCGTTCCGGTCATGCTAACTTCCACATGTGTTCTCCTGGGCAGCAGGCACACCGCCGCGGCAATGACGATCAAAACCACGATGACGGCAGCGATCCATCTTTTTTTCATAGCTGATAAACTCCTTTTGCGAGATGGGATGGCGTTCATTATAACACGGAGCACGGAAAAACACCATACCGTATTCCACGAAAACGCAGGATCGTGCCGGTTAAAGGCAAGAAATTTTTCCCAAATCGGATACCGCACTTGTATTTTTTGTCGATTTCCGGTATAATAAAATGATATTTTTTAGATTTGGAGAGATACGCAAATTGGAACGAAAAGAAGTTGTCATTCCCGCCGCTGAGATCGAGCGTCAGCGGGGATTTATCAAAAAAATAGCCGCTCTGCACGCTGACCGCATTCCCCTTGCCTTTGTGGACACCTACGGCTGTCAGCAAAATGTTGCAGACAGCCAGCGCATCATGGGTATGCTTACCGAAATGGGCTGCGAGCTGACGGAAAACGAAAAGTGCGCTGACATCATCGTTATCAACACCTGCGCCATCCGTGAAAACGCGGAGAAGAAGGTTTTCGGTGTCATCGGTCAGCTGGTGCATCTGAAAGAAAAAAATCCGAACCTCATCATCGCCCTGTGCGGCTGCATGGCGCAGCAGGAGGTGGTTGCGGCACGGGTGAAGAAGTCCTACCGCCATGTAGATCTGGTGTTCGGTCCCCAGGCACTGTGGAAATTCCCGGAGCTTCTGCATAATGTCTATACCTCCCGCCGCAGGGTGTTTTCCATCGAGAATGAGCACGGCTCCATCGCCGAGGGTCTGCCCGTGGTGCGGGAGAGCAGCGTGAAGGCGTGGGTGTCCATCATGTACGGCTGCAATAATTTCTGCTCCTACTGCATCGTACCCTACGTCCGCGGCAGAGAGCGCAGCCGTGAGGCGGCGGATATTCTCGCCGAGTGCCGGGAGCTGATCGAAAGCGGCGTGAAGGAGATCACCCTGCTGGGGCAGAACGTGAACTCCTACGGCAAGGATCTCACGAACCCCATGGATTTTGCCGACCTTCTCGCTGAGATCGACAAAATCGAGGGTGACTATCTCATCCGCTTTATGACCAGCCACCCCAAGGATGCCGGTAAAAAGCTCTTTGACACCATGGCACAGGGCAGACACATCGCCCATCAGCTTCATCTCCCTGTTCAGTCCGGCAACAGCCGCGTGCTGAAGGAGATGAACCGGGGTTATACCAGAGAGCAGTATCTGGAAAAGGTGAACTACGCCAAGAGCGTCATGCCCGATCTGGTACTGACCAGCGATATTATCATCGGATTCCCCGGTGAAACGGAAGCTGAGGCGATGGACACTGTTTCCCTTATCCGCGAGGTGCGCTACGACGCGCTCTTTACCTTCATCTACTCCCCCCGTCCCGGCACTCCCGCGGCGCGGATGCCCGATCCCGCCACCCGGGCGGAAAAGCAGGTCTGGTTTGACAAGCTCTGCGATGCGCAGAACGAAATTTCCGCCGAGCTTCACAAGGAATATGTGGGCAAGAGTGTCCGCGTTCTGGTGGACGGTGAGAGCGGCGATGTCCGCTATCCCCTAACCAGCCGCACCCACGGCGGACGGCTGGTGCATCTCGCCGGAGATAAGTCCCTTGTGGGGCAGTATACAGACGCGAAGATCACCGACAGCAATACATGGGCGCTGTTTGGTGAGGTGGAGTAAAAAACGCAAAACTTAAAGAAAGAGAGAACCGTCATGGCAGAAATGACCCCCATGATGCGACAATATTTAGAGATCAAGGAACAGAACAAGGATGCCATCCTGTTTTTCCGCCTTGGTGACTTCTACGAGATGTTCAACGAGGGCGCGAAGCTCGTCAGCGAGGAGCTGGATCTCACCCTCACTACCCGCGACCGCGGTAAGCCCGAGGATGAGCGCACGCCCATGTGCGGCGTGCCGTTCCATTCCTCGGACGGATATATCGCCCGACTCATCGCCAAGGGCTACAAGGTCGCCATCTGCGAGCAGACGGAGGACCCCGCCCTTGCCAAGGGACTGGTGAAGCGTGATATTATCCGCGTCATCACCCCCGGTACGGTGGACAGCTCCATGATCGAGGGCAGCCGCGCCAACTATATCTGCGGCATCTATCTGGACGAGAATTATGCCGGTCTCTGCGTCTCAGACATCACCACCGGAAAGACCCATGTCACCGCCTTTTCCGGTGACCTCAGGGTGACGCACCTTGTTAACGAGCTGGGTCGATTCTCCCCTGTAGAGGCGGTGCTGAACGATACCGCCTATGCTGATACCACCCTCATGGAGCTGCTGCGGAACAAGCTGAACTGCCGCGTGGAGAACTACGGCGAGCGCCGCTTCCGTCTGGAGGAGGCACAGCGCAGCGCGGAAAAGCAGTTCGGCGCGCAGGTACAGTCCCTGCCCCCCTCCAACCCCGCCGCAACCATGGCGCTGGGTGGACTGCTCAGCTTCCTCTATGAAACCCAGAAGACTGACCTCAGCCACATCAGCGACCTTGAATATTATGAGCAGGGCCGCTTCATGGAGCTGGATCTCACCGCCCGGCGCAATCTGGAGCTGACGGAGACCCTGCGCGGCAAGGAGAAGCGGGGCAGCCTTCTCTGGGTGCTGGATAAGACGAAGACCGCCATGGGCGCAAGATGCCTTCGCTCCTGGCTGGAGCGTCCTCTGCTGAATGTTGCCGCTATTGAGCGCCGCCTTGCCGCTGTGGATGCACTGGTGCGCAGCAGCATGGAGAGAGAGGAGCTGATCCTCGCCCTATCCGGCATCAACGATATGGAGCGCCTCATCGGGCGCATCGTCTACGGCAGTGCCGGCGGGCGGGATTTGGCATCCCTGCGCGCGTCCCTGCAGAAGCTGCCCCATCTCCGCAAAACCCTTGCGCCCTTCACCGCCGGACTTCTGGGCGAGCTGGGAAGTGAGCTGGATACGCTTCAGGATGTCTGCGAGCTGCTCTGTTCCTCCATTGTGGACGAGCCGCCGTTTTCCGTGCGTGAGGGCGGCTTCATTCGGGACGGTTATGATGCCGAGGTAGACCGCCTTCGCCATATTCTCACCGGTGGCAAGGGCATTATTGCCGAGGTGGAAGCCCGCGAAAAGGAAAAGACCGGCATCAAGAGCCTCAAGGTGGGCTACAACAAGGTCTTCGGCTACTACATTGAGGTCAGCAAATCCTACTACGACCTTGTCCCCGAAACTTACATCAGAAAACAGACCCTTGCCAACTGCGAGAGGTATATCACGCAGGAGCTGAAGGATCTGGAGCATACCATCCTCACCGCCAGCGACCAGGTGGTAGCGCTGGAGTTTGAGATTTTCACCCGTCTGCGCGAGAGCATCGGCGCTCAGATGGAGCGCATCCAGCGCACCGCCGCCGCCATCGCGCAGGTGGATACCCTGGCAAGCTTTGCCGCCGTTGCCGTGAAGCAGAACTACTGCCGCCCCACGGTGGACGACAGCGGCGTGATCGAGATCCATGACGGACGCCATCCTGTGGTGGAGCGTGTGCTGAAGGATACCCTGTTCGTCCCCAACGACACCTATATGGGTGAGCAGGAGAACCGCATCGCCATCATCACCGGTCCCAACATGGCGGGTAAGTCCACCTATATGCGTCAGGTGGCGCTCATTACTCTCATGGCGCAGATCGGCTGCTTTGTCCCTGCCCGTGCCGCCCGGATCGGCGTGGTGGACCGCATCTTCACCCGCATCGGCGCCAGCGATGACCTCGCCGCCGGACAGTCCACCTTCATGGTGGAGATGACTGAGGTGGCGGACATTCTGAAATATGCCACAAAAAACAGCCTGCTCATTCTGGATGAGATCGGGCGCGGCACCAGCACCTTTGACGGCATGAGCATTGCCCGCGCCGTGGTGGAGCATTGCGCAAACAAAAAGAAGCTGGGCGCAAAGACGCTGTTTGCCACCCATTACCATGAGCTGACCGCACTGGAGAATACCCTCCCCGGTGTGACCAACTACAATATTGCCATCAAGAGCCGGGGCGAGGAGCTGATCTTCCTCAGAAAGATCATTCCCGGCGGCGCTGACAGAAGCTACGGCGTGGAAGTCGCAAAGCTTGCGGGACTCCCCGATACAGTGTTAAAAAATGCCCGTGCCATCCTCAGGGAACTGGAAAGCCAGTCCGGACAGACGGCTCCCCTCCTTGCCGAGCGGGAGACGGAACAGGTCTCCATGACTGCGTTGGGTGAGGCGGGGGTCATCGACCGCCTGCGCCGCACTCAGATCGACACGATGACGCCTATCGAAGCGATGACCCTGATCTACGAGTTGAAGCAGAAGCTGAATTGAGAAAGCCGAGGTGCTGACTATGGCAGCAAAAGCCCCATCCTCCCCTATGAATCCGCTGGAGCGGGCGCTGGGCGGCGTTTTCTTCGCCCTGTACCTGCTGGTGCTGCCCTTCGCGGCAGACCCACTGTTTGCGGGGCTGTCCCGTCTGATCGGGCGGGAGATCACCGGAAACGTGCGAAACATCATCTTTTACTACACCCTCTTTGCCCTGACGCTGGTCATCTTCTGGCATTATCTGGGGCATACCACGGGTTATTTCTTTTCCAATTTCTGGCGGACGCTGGCTTCAGTGGGAGCGGGCATGGTAGCGTTTTACGGCTTGAATGAGCTGTCCTACCGTGTGCTTGACCTTATCCTCGGAGGGATGCGCAATTTGAACGATGTCGCCATCTCCGCCCAGATCCATGACGCACCCCGATCCACAGCGTTTATCATTATTATCCTCGCGCCCTTTGTGGAGGAGGTGCTGTTCCGGGGATATATCTTCGGGAATCTGAAAGCGACCAGCCGGGCGGCGGCGTATGTTGTTTCCTGCCTGCTGTTTGCGTTCCTTCATGTCTGGCAGTTTGCGGTGATCCATCAGGACCTCTCCTATTTTCTTCTGATGCTGCAATATCTTGTCCCCGGCTTTGTGCTGGCATGGACGTATGAGCGGTCGGGCACGCTGTGGGGCAGCGTGCTGCTGCACGCGTTTGTGAATGCCCTGGCAGTGTGGCATATTTTATAACAAAGGAGCAACTATGTTCATTCAACAACTTTCCCCCCATGTGGCTGATCTGATCGCCGCCGGCGAGGTGGTGGAGCGCCCCGCCAGCGTCGTCAAGGAGCTGGTGGAAAACGCCATTGACGCGGGATCGAGCGCCGTGGTGGTTGAGATTCGGAACGGCGGCATGTCTTCCATTCGCGTGACGGACAACGGCTGCAGCATTGCCCGCGATGAACTGCCCACCGCCTTTTTGCGCCACGCCACCAGCAAGCTCCGCCCCGCTGACGACCTCGCCGCCAGCGGAACGCTGGGATTTCGCGGTGAAGCCCTCGCCGCCATCGCGGCGGTGAGCCGCGTGGACATCTTTTCCCGCCACAAGAGCGCCGATATGGGCGCTTCCCTCTCACTGGAGGGCGGTGTTCCCGGCGCGGTGGAGGACGCGGGCTGCCCGCAGGGTACGACGATCATCGTACACGAGCTGTTTTATAATACCCCCGCAAGACTGAAATTTATGAAAAGCGACAGCGCGGAGGCTTCGGCTGTGGCAGCTCTTTTGCAGCAGATCGCTCTGAGCCACCCCGAGGTATCCATCAAATATATCCGCGACGGTAAGGAGGAGCTGCATACTCCCGGCGACAGCAAGCTTCTTTCCGCCATTTATGCCGCCCGTGGGCGTGATTTTGCACTGAACCTTACCGCTGTGGACGGCGGCGGTGAGGATATCCGCGTGCGGGGCTTTGTCACCGATCCCCTCGCTTCGCGGGGCAGCCGCGCCATGCAGACCTTCTTCTGCTGCGGACGCATGATCAAATCCGCTCTGCTCACCGCCGCGCTGGAGGAGGCATATGCCAACCGCCAGATGAAGGGCAAATTCCCCGGCTGTGTGCTGCACATTGATCTGCCGCTCCACGCGGTGGACGTGAACGTCCACCCGGCGAAAACGGTAGTTAAGTTCGTCAATGAGCGGGCGGTATTTTCCGCTGTGCATCACGCCGTGCAGGACGCTCTGGACGGCAGGGACAAGCCCGCTCCCAAGCCTGCCGGGTCACAGGTCATGCCCAAGAGTGACTTTTATCAGACGATGGACGCAAAAACGTTCCGTGAACAGCAGGCAAAAGCTGTACCCGCACCTGCGCCCACAGTCAAACCCATCACCCCTGCCCGCCCTCCTATGGTCACAGGTCCCGAAATGGGCGGCAAAACCATTCTGAACGACAGTGGACGCACCCGCATCGTGCCGCTTCCGGTGGAAAAGCCGGTGCAGCCTGTTTCTAACCGTCCGCCGGAGTTTTTCGATCCGGAGCGGCGGAAACCCACTCCCGCGTCTGCGCCGACCCCCGCTCCTGTTCCCGTGCCGGAGCCTGCGGCAAAGGAAGCAGCAGTTTCCGTGCGGGAAGAACCAGTGAGCGAGCCCCAGACGCTTCCGCTGCCCACAGAAGCAGTCGAGCCGGAGCAGATCACTATAGTACCGGAGGAAAAAGCACCCTGGCGGTTTGCCGGCGAAGTGCTGAAAACGTATATTATCGCGGAGGACGGCGACGATGTCTGGCTCATTGACAAGCACGCAGCCCACGAGCGCATCAATTTTGACCGCATGAAGGCAAACGCCGAGCCGGTCATGCGTCAGCAGTTATTGGCAAGTGTCGCCGTGGATCTCCCCCGGGAGCAGTACGCGGTGCTGCTGGAGCACTTGCCGCTGCTGGAGGAATTTGGCTTTGAAGCCGAGGACTTCGGTGACGGAGCGCTTCTGCTGCGCGCCGTTCCCGCTGATCTTGACGCGGATCTTGCACGGGAAACGCTGGAGGAACTGGGCGAGCGTCTTTTGACCTGCGGCAGCGCCGACCCGAGTGCCGCCAGAGATGCCATGCTGCACACCATGGCGTGCAAGGCATCTATCAAGGGCGGCTGGCAGTCCGACGAGGCGGAGCTTCGCGTCCTGCTCAGCAAGGTGCAGAGCGGCGAGGTGCAGTTCTGCCCCCACGGAAGACCCGTAAAGGTGAAGCTCACCAAGTACGAAATTGAGAAAATGTTCAAGAGAGCGTAAGGTGTTTTATGGCGAAAAAAGACAAGAGGTTTATTAAGATCCATTCGGAGTCCGTTTTTGCGGGTGCCAGTGAGATTTGGGTGGATAGAGAGACCGGTGTCAACTACCTTTGGCATAATTCCGGCAATGCCGGCGGATTGACTGTTTTGCTGAATGCGGACGGCAAGCCTGTCGTTACGCCCAAGTCGCTGATCCCGGAGGATTGACCGTATGGCAGCACCCAAAATTCTCTGCATCGTCGGACCCACCGCCTGCGGGAAAACCACACTGGGCATACTGCTTGCCAGACAGCTTAACGGTGAGATCGTCAGCGTGGACTCCATGCAGATCTACCGGGGCATGACCATCGGCACCGCCGCGCCCACGCAGGACGAGATGGACGGTGTGCCCCACCACATGGTCGCTGTTGCCGAGCCGGAAGAAAACTGGTCGGTGGCGCGGTTCGCAGAGGAAGCGGACAAGTGCATTCAGAATATTCTCAGCCGTGGAAAGCTGCCCATTCTGGTGGGCGGCACAGGGCTGTACCTTGACGCGATCATTGCCGGGCGCAGCTTTGCTCCGGGTGAGAGCGGGGGCGAAGTGCGTAAGATGCTGGAAAACCGTCTTGCACGGGAAGGCATCGAGCCGATTCTGGAGGAATTGCGCAAGGTCGATCCCGAGAGTGCGGAGCGTCTTCCTCCGGCAGACGAAAAACGCATTCTGAGGGCGTTGGAGGTTTACCTCGAAACAGGCAAAACCATTACGCAGCATAATCTGGAAAGTCAGACTGTGCCGAAGAAATACAATGCCGTTTATATCGGTCTTACCTTCGCTGACCGCGCGGACATGCGCGCGCTGATCGACCTTCGGGTGGACAAAATGGTGGAGATGGGTCTGCTGGATGAGATCCGCGCATTGCTCGCCCGGGGACTCGACCGCTCCTGCACCGCGCTGCAGGCCATCGGCTATAAGGAATTTCTTGCCGCCATGGACGGGGAGGCAAGTATTGAAGAAGCCATCGAGGAAGTAAAGCTCCGATCCCGACAGTACGCCAAGCGCCAGCTCACATGGCTGCGCCGCAACAAGGATATTTTTTGGATCATCTGGGAAAAAGAGAGAAATTTTCCCGAGGCCGTCCGTCTTTCGACAGACTTTCTCGCCACGCAGGGCATACAATAGCCTGCGGGCGGGCTGCTCAGTCGTCCGCCTGAACAATATTGAAAAAAAGAGGTAGACGACATGATGCAATCTCAAACACAGACCCAGAAGGTCAATCTGCAGGACGCTTTCCTCGCCGCCGCGCGGCGAAACGAGATCCCTGTTACCGCGTTTCTGGTCAATGGCTTCCAGATGCGCGGCGTTATTACCGGCTTTGACCCGTTCACCGTCGCACTGACGGCGGAGGGCAAGCAAAATCTGATCTATAAGCACGCCATTTCAACCATCAGTCCGGTGCGCAGTGTGGATCTTTCCGACTGGGAGAACACCCTGTGATCTGACCGGCTGCTGAGCGGCGCGCAGAGAGAGAAGCGCTACTTATGAAAAATTCCAACCTTTCCACAAAATTACTCATGGCAGGACTGGTGCTGATCGTTCTGTTCTACTTTGGTGCCAATCTCCTCTCCTATTTCACCGACCCGTTCTCCACCACCGTAGCATACACCTACACCAGCGACCACGCGGTTCTGGTATCCGGCTATGTGGTGCGTGAGGAGGAGGCTCTGAGCGCTGACGGCGACCTTGTGTACATTTCCCGTGCCGAGGGTGAGCGGATCAGCAGGGGCGGCAGTGTAGCGCTGCTATACGGCAGCGAGGAAGCACTGCGCAGCGCAAACACCCTGCGCGCGATGGAGGAGCAGCTTGACCAGCTTCTTTATGCCCGCTCCCTTGCCAGCGGTATCCAGTCCACCTATTCGCTGGACAGCTCAGTGAGCGCCGCACTGTCCACGTTCCACGCCCGGCGTGCCGATGGAAATATCGCCGCCGCCACAGATGCAGCCGCCGCGCTGCGTGCCGCCGTTCTGCGCCACAGCTATGCTTACACCGGAACGGACGAGCTGGACCGCTCCATCGCCACGCTTCAGGAGGAGATCAATAGTCTCCGCGCCACCGTCAGCGGCGCGACTACCACCGTGCGCGCCCCCCGCAGCGGTCTGTTCAGCTCACTGGTGGACGGATATGAGAGCGTGCTGACACCGGACAGCCTTGCAGCCATGACGGCGGAGGATTACCGTGGTATCACGCCCACCGAAGCCCGGGGCGTGGGCAAAATGGTGTACGGTGACCGGTGGTATTTCGTGACGCTGCTGCGAAGCGCAGATGCGAAAAAGCTGACAGAGGGCGGCAAGGTGAGATTGCGCTTCCAGACAGGTCTGGATCGGGAGCTGACACTGCGGGTCGAGCGCATCGGCGAGGAGGACGGCTCTCAGCGCCTTGTTATCCTGTCGTCGGAGGAATGCCTGAATCTGACAACACTGCTGCGCCGTCAGAATGCCCAGCTCATATTCGAAAGCTACAGCGGTATCCGTGTTCCCCGCAGCGCGGTGCGTATCGTTTGGGAAGATGTGCTCGGCGAGGATGGCGAGCCTGTCCTGAATGCTGACGGAACCGCGCGGCGGCAGCAGGTCTACGGTGTGTACTGTCTTTGGGGCAGCACGGCTCGGTTCAAGCGTGTGAATATCCTCTGGCAGGAGGATGAGTACATGATCGTAGAGTCGGCAGAGGCGGACAATGTGCAGCGCCGTCTGCGCGCAGGCGATCAGGTCATCACTGCCGCCGAGGAGCTGTACGATGGAAAGGTGATAGAATAATGGAAACGATTCGTGAAAACATCGGAAAGATCCGCAGCCGGATCTCTGCCGCCGCCGAAGCAGCCGGACGGTCCGCCGAAGATATCCTTCTGGTGGGTGCAAGCAAAATGAATGATACCGCCGCCTGCCGCGCTGCTATTGATGCGGGTATTGACGCGCTGGGCGAAAACCGCGTGCAGGAGATGACGGAAAAGCTCAGCGAGGGCGCTTATGACGGCGCTCCCCTGCATTTCATCGGCCACCTCCAGCGCAACAAGGTGCGTCAGGTGGTCGGAAAGGTGGCTCTGATCCACTCTGTTGGCTCCATTCCCCTGCTGGAGGAGATCAATAAGCAGGCGGAGAAGCTTGGCATCACGCAGGATATCCTGCTGGAGGTCAACATCGGCGGCGAGGAGAGCAAAAGCGGCTTTGCGCCCGATGTGCTCTTTGATGCCGCCCGCTATGCACTGACGCTGAAAAACATCAAGGTAAAGGGTCTGATGACCATCCCCCCTATTCAAACCGAACCTCATGGGAATCTCCCCTATTTCAAGGAAGTTTATCGTCTTTATGTTGACATAAGTGCAAAATTGTATCATAATGGATTTGTATACTTATCAATGGGCATGAGTGACGATTACGAGGATGCCATCGCCGCTGGAGCAACGATCGTTCGCGTCGGCTCGGCGATTTTCGGCGCACGGCACTACCAATGATACTGAAGGAGGAGCCCATCATGAATCTGATCAATGATTTTATGAAGTTCATTCGTCCCACCAACGACGAGGACGATGATATTTATGATGATTTCATCGAAAAAGAGTCCCCCTTTGCGGAGGAACGCCCCCGCAGTGAGCGCAGTGAGCGCCCCGTGGTGGACAGCCGCCGCGGCAAGGTCGTGAACATTCACACCACCACCCAGCTCAAGGTCGTTCTGGTCAAGCCCGAGCGCTTTGAGACCGCCAGTGAGATCGCCGATCATCTCAAGGAGAAGCGCACGGTGGTCATGAATCTGGAATCCACCCACAAGGATGTTGCCCGCCGCCTGATCGACTTCCTCTCCGGCGTTGCCTACGCCAGCGAGGGCAAGATCAAGAAGGTCGCCGCCAACACCTATATCATCACGCCCTATTCTGTGGATATTCAGGGAGATCTGATCGATGAGCTGTCCAATAATGGACTTTACTTTTGACCCACACCCCATACAGAAATATAAGGGAGGAACGCGCATATGATGACCCCGCAGGAAGTAGCCAACTCCACCTTTCCCAAGGCGACGCTTGGCGGCTATAACATGGCGGCTGTTGATGTTTTTCTGGACAAGCTGACCGAGGATTACACCACGGTTTATAAGGAAAATGCCACGCTGAAGGCTAAGATCAAGGTGCTGGTGGATAAGATGGAGGAGTACCACGCTATGGAGGATACCATGCGCTCCACCCTGCTTACCGCCCAGAAAATGGCAAGCAGCATGATCTCCGAGGCGGAGGAAAAGCGCTCCGCCCTGCTGGCAGACGCGGAGGGCGATGCCATTCTGCGCAAAAAGGAGCTTGCGGAGGAAGTCGCTGCCGAGGAGCGTCGGCTGGAGACCGTTCGCGCCGATGTTGACCGGCAGATCGAGGCGGAGAAGGAGCGGTTGAGTATTGCCCAGCGTGAGCTGGTCACTTTCCTGAACGCCGCGAAGAAGCTGTGCGATAAGCAGATCGCCATGATCGAGCGCATTCCCGCTCTGGAGATCCTTCCCGCAGGCATTGCGGTCCAGCCCGAGCCCAGACAGGAAGCTGCCGAACCCGAAGCTCCCGAGATCAGTATGCCCGAGCCGGTGCAGGTCGAAGAAAGCATTTGCGATGTTCCGGTGGATGACGCCGCAGCCGCCGCAGCAATGGCGGAGGTCGTGGAGGAGCTGGGCGGCGACGCATCCACGCTGATGGAGAATATGCGCAATGTGATCGACTCCTTTGCAAATGAAGGCGAGAGCATCGAGAAGAAGGAGGAGGATCCCTTCGAGATCGGCTTTGACGATGCCAATGACCTGTTTGAGGATGATCCCCCCGCTGTGGATCAGACGGAAAAGACTCCCCCCGCCGATGACCACTATGATAATTTTGAGAATGAACCTGCGGACGAGACCCGTGTTCTCAACTTGAAGGATCTGCAATTTGGCCGCAACTATAACAAGGATTAAAACATCACGAACGGCGGCCTTAGGGTCGCCGTTTGCCTATCTCATACATTGATACAAAAGGAGAACCTTTTATGGGAGAAAAAACCGTAATTGCCCTGCTCTATGATTTTGATAAGACGCTCTGCACACAGGATATGCAGAACTACTCCTTTATTCCCAGTCTGGGTATGGCACCGGGCGATTTCTGGCGCGAGGCCAACGGCTTCGGCGAAGAAAATCAAATGGATGGCATCCTTGCTTATTTATACACCATGGTCCGCAAAAGCAGGGAGAAGGGCGTTCCTCTGACCCGTGAGAGTTTGCGCCACTGCGGGCGAAGCATTTCTCTCTTCCCCGGCGTGAAGGACTGGTTCGACCGCATTACAAAATTCGGTGAGCTTCTGGGTGTGGAGGTTGAGCACTATGTGATCTCCTCCGGTCTGAAGGAGATCATCGAGGGCAGTGAGATCGCCGATTGCTTCAAGGAGATCTACGCCTGCGAGTTCTTCTATGATGAGAACGGTGTTCCCGTGTGGCCAAAGCTGGCAGTAAACTTTACCGCAAAAACTCAGTTTATCTACCGCATCAACAAGGGCGTTCTCAGCGTCAGTGACGATAAGGCGCTCAATGCCTCCATGCCCGACGAGCATAAGCGTGTCTCCTTTGTGAATATGATCTACATTGGCGACGGCTTGAGCGACGTGCCGTGCATGAAGATGATGCGCTCCTATGGCGGTCAGGCCATTGCTGTGTATCAGTCTGCCAACCGTGACGCGGTGGAGGAGCTGCTGCGCAAGGACCGCGTGGACTTCATCTTCCCCGCCGACTACCGCGAGGGTACGCCGCTGGAGATGACTGTGAAGAATATCCTGCGCAAAATGGCGGTCAGTCAGCAGCTTTACGAGGAAAACCGAAGCCAGAAGGGAAAAATCTGATAAAAAGCGCCGCAGGCTTAATACACCGGCGGCACGGAATAGCTCTTTCGGTACGATAAACACCACTTTATCCCCGTATACGAAAACGGCCTTTCGCAGAAACCATCTGCGAAAGGCCGTTTATATTATTCCAATATCCAATTTGCGGGGTCGTTATCCAGCATGACAGCATCGGGATAGGTGAAATACGGCGTATCGAATTTGGTATCAAACTTAATGACATAAGGAACTTCGTACGCCATGAACTGGCGTCCGAAGTTATCCGTCACCAGCGCGGCGAACACAAGAACATCCTCTCCGGTCAGATTTTCCAGCGTAACGTCCGGCAGCTTACAGAAGCTGTAGTCATCAAAGCCGATGAATCTGTCGGTCGTTTCACAGGGCTCCGCCCATGCCACTAATTTCCGGTTGCGGAACAATCCCATCTTTATGGATTCGACCACCGCGCCGCCCTTACCCACCGCGTATGTCTTGTAGGCGAGGGTACAGCCTATCAGCTCCAGCCTGCCGTCCACCACATCCTCGCCAAACAGGTGGGGACTCTCATGGATCTGCAGGGACGGGAACGAGCCGGTCAGAAGATACTCATAGGTATCAAGAAGCTGAGTCTGGCGGGTGCCGTCCGGCGGGAGGAACACAACGGAAACGGTGATGCTGTCCGTCAGCGGGCAGACGATCTCTGCCATGAACTTCTGTCCCGGCTGGAGCTGTGCGGGAATGGTAATGATCTCGCCCCCGCTGTCCACAACAAACTCAGCCGTCATGCCCTCGGCATAGGTTTTCGGTACCGCCCACGCGGAGATGACTGCCGCGTTGTTTGTGAGGTCAAGGGTGGTAAGCTCGGCGGCATATTCCGCCGTCAGGTCGTTCTGCGCCTTTAAGATCTGTTCCACCCGGTCAGAGATGCCGCCGATCTGGCTGTTGACAGTGGAGGTAATGCTGCCGACAGAATTCTGCAGATTGGAGTAGCGGTTATCCAGCTGATCCAAACGGGAGAACAGGTTGAAAAACACAACGATGATCGCCGCCGCCCCTAAAACATACAGCCAGCTCCGCCGCTTTTTGGGCGCGGGAGCTGCGGCAAGATAGCGTGCCACGATCTCCTCCACCATTTTGAGCTGAGCCTTTGTCAGCTCGCCGCTGTCATCGGCTTGCGGTTCTGTTTTCTGCTGCTGCGCAGTATCCTCCACGCCCAGCAGCCAGCCCACCGGAACGGAAAACAGGGCGGAAAGGGCGATGAGCTTTTCGATTTCCGGCAGAGAGCTGTCCGCCTCCCATTTATAGATCGACTGGCGGGATACGCCCAGCTGTTCGCCCAGCGCCTCCTGCGATAAGCCGAGTTCCTTTCTCTTCTGCGCGATGCGCTGTCCAAGTGTCATAAGAGAGAATTCCTTTCTGAAATTTGACATCAGTATAGCAGGCGCGGCGCTGAAAATCCACCTACCGGAGCGTTTCTTTTTGTCAACCGGCGGTTAGCAACGGCGGATTTCGTAGGAATTTCCACGCAAAAGCCGCAGCGGATGGTCATGCCGCCCACATTCCGCGCATAAGCTTCAGACAAGGATCGAACTGTCACACGGAAAGGACGGATGAACGATGAAACGATTCCTGTCGCTCCTGCTTGCGCTGCTCTGTGCGCTCTCCCTCTCCCCGGCTGCCCGCGCGGAAACGCTGGCGGTGGATGCCGCGGCGTGTATTCTCATGGAAAAGACCACGGGAAAGATCCTCTACGCCGTGAATGAGCACGAACGGCTGGAGCCTGCCAGTGTCACGAAGATCATGACTATTCTGTTGGTCATGGAGGCCATCGAAAGCGGTACGCTTTCCTATGATGATATCGTCACCGCCTCTGCCCACGCCTGTTCCATGGGCGGAAGTCAGATTTGGCTGAAGGAGAACGAGCAGATGACCGTGCGGGATATGCTGAAGGCGGTCTGCGTAGCTTCCGCCAACGACTGCTCCGTGGCGCTGGGGGAGCATCTTGCGGGGAGCATGGAGGCATTCGTGGACAGAATGAACACTCGGGCGCAGGAGCTTGGCATGAACGACACCCATTTCGTTAACCCTACAGGTCTGCCCGCCGAGGGTCATCTCACCTCCGCCTATGATATCGCCATTATGAGCCGGGAGCTGATCCTAAACCACCCGGATATCCGCACCTTCACCACCATCTGGCAGGACACTCTCAGAAACGGTGAATTCGGACTTTCCAACACCAACAAGCTGATCCGGTTTTATCAGGGAGCTACCGGCTTGAAGACCGGCAGCACCGACGGTGCGCTCTACTGCCTGAGCGCCACCGCCGAGCGGGACGGCATGGAGCTGATCGCGGTTATTCTCAAATCCCCCACCTCCACTCAGCGCTTTGAGGGGGCTAAAACGCTTCTGAACTACGGCTTTGCCGCCTACGGCATCGCCAGCATCCAACCGGATTCCCCCCTCTCCCCCATTCCGGTGGTGCTGGGGGAAAGCGGGAGCGTGATGCCCCGCATCGGCTGCGACACCACGCTCCTTGCGGAAAAGGCGAAGCTCTCAGACCTTGTGGTAACGGTGGAGCTGGAGGAGCAGCTCACCGCACCCGTGGCGGAGGGACAGCAGGTGGGAACGCTCACCGTCACCAGCGGCGGCGAGGTTTTGCTTACCGCGCCGGTGACGGCGGGCTGCGCAGTGGCACGGCTGACCTACTGGCAGATTTTCCTGCGCTGCCTGCGCGTCGCGTTTCTTTCACCGTGCTAAAGTAAATTTTGCCTGTCCCCTTGTATGAAGAAACAGCTTGTGCTATACTTTTGTTAGGTATGTACTAAATTTCAACTTCTTCAAGGAGGACAATATCATGCTGAAGATCGATTATTCCAACGGCGGTATCCGGACCGAAAAGTATGCAGCACCTCTGGCGCAGGCCCATGAGTGGCTGCAGAACGCCAGCGGCCGCGGCAATGACTACACCGGCTGGGTCAACCTCCCCCGCGATTACGACAAGGACGAGTACGCCCGAATCAAGGCTGCTGCAAAGAAGATCCAGAGCGACAGCAAGGCGCTGGTCGTCATCGGCATCGGCGGAAGCTATCTGGGTGCCCGCAGTGCCATCGAGCTGCTGTGCTCCAACAACTATAACCTCATCAAGAAGAACACCCCCAACATCTATTTCGCCGGCAACGGTCTCAGCGGCGATGCCATGCAGGAACTTGTGGATCTTCTGGGTGATGATGACTTCTCCGTAAACGTCATCTCCAAGTCCGGCACCACCACCGAGCCCGCCGTAGCGTTCCGCTTCTTCAAGGCTCTGATGGAGAAGAAGTACGGCAAGGAGGAGGCCGCGAAGCGTATTTACGCCACCACCGACAAGGCCCGCGGCGCACTGAAGTCCCTTGCCGACGCGGAGGGCTATGAGACCTTCGTGGTGCCCGATGATGTTGGCGGACGTTACAGTGTTCTGACTGCCGTGGGTCTCCTGCCCATCGCCGTGGCAGGCATTGATCTGGACGAAGTCATGCGCGGCGCTGCCGACATGATGGAGACCTGCCGCAAGGCTGATTTTGAGGCTAACCCCGCATGGCAGTACGCCACCGCCCGCACCGACCTGTACGCACAGGGCAAGAAGATCGAGATCCTTGCCGGCTACGAGCCCCGCTTCCGTTTCTTTGCCGAGTGGTGGAAGCAGCTCTACGGCGAGAGCGAGGGCAAGGAGAACAAGGGAATCTTCCCCGCCAGTGTGGAGTTTACCGCCGACCTGCATTCTATGGGTCAGTACATCCAGGAGGGCGAGCGCCACATCTTCGAAACCGTTGTCCGCTTCGGCAAGTCCAAAAACACCATCACCGTCCCCTATGACGAGGCTGACGGCGACGGTCTGAACTTCCTTGCGGGCAAGGATATGGACTTCATCGCAACACAGGCGATGGACGGCACTCTGCTTGCCCACGTCGAGGGCGGCGTTCCCAATCTGATCGTTCGCGCGGGTGAGAACAATGCCTATACTTATGGCGAGCTGGTGTATTTCTTTGAGTATTCCTGCGGTCTGAGCGGCTATATGCTGGGCGTGAACCCCTTCGACCAGCCTGGTGTTGAGGCTTATAAGAAGAACATGTTCGCCCTGCTGGGCAAGCCCGGCTATGAGGAGCTGGGTACCGCTCTGCGCGCAAAGCTGGGCAAGTGATCTGCAATCTCTGTCCGCGCCGCTGCGGCGCGGTAAGGAATGAAATGAGCGGCGGGGGTTTCTGCGCGATGCCGGAAACCCCCGTCGTCGCCCGTGCCGCGCTCCACCAGTGGGAGGAGCCGTGCATCAGCGGCACAAGGGGCAGTGGGACAGTGTTTTTCAGCGGCTGTGTCCTCGGCTGCATGTTCTGCCAGAACCGCTCTATCAGCCATGAGCATTTTGGAAAAGCCGTTACATCAGAGCGCCTTCGCGCCATTTTTCAGGACTTGGTCGCGCAAGGGGCGCACAATATCAATCTGGTCAGTCCCACGCCCTACGCCCTCGCCATCCGCGAGGCGCTGGAAGAACCGCTTTCCGTTCCCGTGGTGTGGAATACGGGGGGATACGAGCGGGTGGAGACCCTGCGCGCGTTGGAGGGAAGGGTGCAGATCTGGCTGCCCGATCTCAAGTATGCAGACAATGCTCTGGCAGAGAAGTACAGCGGCGCAGCGGACTACTTTGAGCGCACCACGGAAGCCATCCTGGAGATGTACCGTCAGGTGGGACCCTACCAGATGGAGGATGGACTGCTCAAAAGCGGCGTGGTCATCCGCCATCTGATGCTCCCCGGCGCACTCGCCAATACCAAGGCTGTTATGGACTGGGTGGCGGAGCATTTTGGGAGCGGCGAGGTGCTGTTCTCCCTCATGGCGCAGTATACACCACAGGAAAATGCCGGGGGACTGCTGGCACGCCGCGTGACGAAGATGGAATACCGCGCCGCGCTGTCCTACATGGAAAATCTCGGCATCACGGATGGCTACCGGCAGGACGCCGCCTCCGCGAAAAGCGAGTATACGCCAAGCTTTGACCTAACGGGAGTTGTCGAATCATAAAAATCGAGGCACGCTGCATTTTTGCAGCGTGCCTTTCCATATTTTCCATGTATCGCTTTCTGCCAACCGAGGAAAGCTGAGAAAGTCCCGCGTCGACGTGGGGACAGACAGCTAAAAGCGGGGTAAGGCGGGTATGGCGCGGTTTTGGGAAAGCACAGGACGGTATTTTATTCTGTTTATGGAGATCTCTTTTTTAGGCTGGGCGGTGGAAACGGTGTTCTTCCTGTTCTGCTACGGTGAACTGCACGACCGCGGCTTTATGACGCTGCCCTTCTGCACCATTTACGGCTGTTCGTTTCTTCTGCTGTATTTTCTGATTGGAACGCCGGAGGACAGGCGGCTGCCCGGAGGAAGAAGAACGCTGTCACCGGTGCTCTATTTTCTGCTCTGCGCGCTGATTCCCACAGGACTGGAGCTTCTTACCGGCTGGTTCTTTCAGAATACTTTTGGATTGCGGCTGTGGAGCTACGAGAGCTACCGCTTTCACTTTCAGGGCTACATCTGTCTGGAATACGCTCTGCTCTGGGGCGTTCTGATTCCGCCGTGTATGAAATATATCTTCCTGCCCATGAAGCGGCAGGTGTTCACATGGAACTCATCCTATGCGGGGGCGGTGTCCGCCCTGCTGGCGGCGCTTGCCGCCGCGGACTGGACGGTGAATTTCTCACGGCTGTAAGGGCAGATGGATGAGCTTGCGGTACGTTGCGACCTGAGCCGCAGTAAGCTTAATGACAAAAGAGTGCGGCTATTTACAGCCAGTGATCTTACAGGATCATTCCCGCTAGGCACTGCGCTGCCATATAGAGGCTTACGGCGCTGAAAAACGCGCTGGCTTTCGCGGCGGGACCGGAGGAAAGCCGCTCCTGAATGGAGGTAAAGAGGAAGGTCGTTGCGGTGAAGGTAACGCCGCCCACCAGACCCAACATCACCGCGTCCCAGCCGGACACCATGAATGCCGCAAAGGGCAGCAGGCCGAAGGTCAGCGCGGAGAAGACGGGAATGCAGATATAGCACCGCTTTGCATCCTTGACAAAGTAGTGATCCAGCACCAGTGCCACCAGAGAAATCAATACCAGGCAGGGAATGTCCAGTTCCGGGAGGATCAGCGTGGGGAAAAAGGCGCGGGCGACCACGCAGGCAAGCAGGAAAACGCCGAAGACTGTCGCAAGAAGCGTATTGAGCATGTAAGTCTTATTCATCTTGCATCAACCTCCCCATGAAGTCGCGCCGGAAGACGCGTCCGCACCGGTGACATACGCCACGGCGGAATTGACCGCGCGGGTGATGGCCTTGGACGTGACCGTAGCGCCGGTGAGGGCATCCACGGTGGTTCCCACCTCTGCCTCACCGGAGGTGTTCAGAAACTGAGCGAGAAAATCCGTGTCGGTCAGCGCCTGCGCGCCCAGTCCGAAGGTTTCATCCATATCACGAACCATCAGACCGGTCACTTTACCGTCCTTGCTGACGCCGATCAGCATATGGATCTCGTCCACATAGCCGTACGTCAAAGTTTCGATCACAAAGCCGTTCTCGCCCTTATGGACGCTGATGATATTCTCGTCCTCGCCCGCATAGGACTCCACGGTGAAGCTTTCGCTGCCGGGCAGGAGAGTCTGCATAATGTGTAAATGCTCCTTTTTGCCGTTTTCTACGGCGATGCCGCTCAGCGCAAGGGACGCGCCCAGCAGGACAGCGGCGGAAAGCGCGATGGTCACGATGGGAACAAGAATGGAACGCTTCATTTGCCTGCGCCTCCCTTCTTCACGCCGTAGCGGCGGGGTGCTGTGTACCGGTCGATGATCCAGACCAGTGCGTTCATAATGAGGATCGCGTAAGTAACGCCCTCGGGGAACAGACCGAAGTAGCGCAGGATGACCGTCAGCGCGCCGCAGCCGATGCCGTAGACGATCTGACCGCGGGGAGTGACGGGGGAGGTGGCGTAATCTGTCGCCATAAAGATGGCGCCCAGCATCACGCCGCCGCTGAGCAGGCTGTACAGCATCCAAGCGACGGGATCATCCGTCTTGGAGAAAATCAGGGTCAGCACCGCAACAGTCCCGAGATAGGAGAGCGGAATACGCACAGAGATGACCCTGCGCCACACGAGGTACGCGCCGCCGGCAAGCAGCGCCAGCGCGCTGACCTCGCCGATGGAGCCGGGACAGATGCCGAGGAACATATCCATAAGGCTTTCCTCCGGCAGGGCGGGCATGACCATGTGGTGCAGGGGCGTTGCGGCGGTCACGCCGTCCAGTCCCTCAAAGCGCACCATGCAGGCGGGGGCGATGAGCATCATAAAGCCGCGGGCAGACAGGGCGGGGTTGAAGATATTCTGTCCCAGACCGCCGCACAGCGCTTTTACAAAGATGATAGCAAAGACGCTGCCCACCATAATGAGCCAGAAAGGCACGGTGGCGGGCAGAGTCATGCCCAGCAGCATACCGGTGACAATGGCGGAGCGATCCACCACAGTGTTACGCGTTTTGGTGACGGCGCTGTAAAGCCACTCACAGGCGATGCAGCAGACGATAGATACCAGAACCACCTGCACGCTGCGAAAGCCGTGCATGACGGTGCCGACAAGCAATGCCGGAAGCAGCGCGATAACCACATCCAGCATAATGCGCCGGGTTTTGAAATCTCCCCGGATATGGGGGGAGGATGCAACGGTCAAATTCATTTTGTGTTTGCCTCCCTCACAAGCTGTTTGCCCCTGCGGAAACGCTCCACCAGCGGGAGCTTTCCGGGGCAGGTAAAGGCGCAGCAGCCGCATTCGATGCAGTCCAGCACATTCAGCCGCTCCAGTGCTTTAACGTCTCCCGCCTGCTCAAAGCGGTAAAGGTACAGCGGCTGCAGGCGCATGGGGCATGCCTCCACGCATTTGCCGCAGCGAATGCAGACAGGGTTGTCCGCCGCGCCGTTCAAGTCCTTCAAAAGGCAGAGAATGGAGTTGGTCGCCTTGATGACCGGGACAGAGAGATCCTTCTGGGCAAAGCCCATCATGGGGCCGCCGCTGATGACACGCTCGGTTTTGTCGTTCAGCCCGCCTGCGACCTCGATGAGGTCACGGAAGGGCGTACCGATGCGGACGATAAAATTCTGGGGCTGGGCAATGGCTTCGCCGGAGATGGTAACGATGCGTTCCGTCAGCGGAGTGCCGTGACGCACGGCGCGGCAGATCGCGGCAAAGGTGGAAACGTTAAACACCGCGCAGCCCACGCTCACCGGAAGCTTGCCCGGCTCCACCTCACGCTTGGTAAGAGAGTAGATAAGCTGCTTTTCCGCGCCCTGGGGGTAGCGGGTGGGCAGAACGGCAAGCTCGATGCGGGGGTAGTGCTTCATCAGAGGGCGCAGAGTCTCAATGGCATTTGCCTTGTTGTCCTCCACCGCCAGCACCACCCGCTGCGGGTTCAGAACCTTGCTTAGGATCATCATGCCCTCCAGCACCTGTTCGGGACTGGTGCGCAGGAGGGAATCGTCCGCGGTGATATAGGGTTCGCACTCGCAGGCGTTGGCGATCAGCGTGTCCACATTGCCCATGGCGGACAGTGCCTTGACGTTTCCGGGGAATGCCGCACCGCCCATGCCGACGATACCCGCCTCACGGATGGCGGAAAGGATCGCGTCATTGTTCAGTTCTTCCAGCGGAGCGTCGTTTCCCTTGATGGGGGCGGCGGTGTCCTCACCGTCATTGTCAATAACGATAGCCATGACATCCCTGCCGCTCACATGGGGGCGGGGCTCGATGGCGGCGACGGTGCCGGAGACCGATGCGTGGACCGGCACGCACAGACCTTCCCCGTCACCGATCTTCTGATAGCGCAGGACCTTATCGCCCACCTGCACCAGCGGCTTACAGGGCGCGCCGATGTGCTGCTGGAGGGGAATGACTACCTGCGCGGGCTTCACGGACAAAAAGCTCGTGATGCCGGTGGACATCTCCTTGTTATATTTGGGGTGGATGCCCCCGAAAAAAAGGCGTTTCATAGGTTCACCTCAAGTTCTGATAAGTGTTTCAAAGCCGGGACTGTAATAAATCGTGCCGTCTGCCGCCACCCACATGGCCTCCGCGTCAAATTGGGCAAGCAGCCTGAGTCCCTCCTCGTAGTCCGCAAGGAACAGGGCAGTGCTCAGGGCATCCGCCGCGCCGGACTCGGCGCAGACGATGGTTACAGACCGCCAGAGTGTTCCGGGATAGAGGGTTTCGGGGTCGATGATGTGGTGGTAGACCTTACCGTCCACCGCGTAGGCGCGCTGGTAGTCACCGCTGGTGACGACACTGCCCCGCTCAGCGTAGACGTAGATGGAGTGCAGGTACTCCTCGGCATTGTCCGGGTCCTGAATGCCCACGACCCACGGCGTTCCGTTCCCGTCCTTGTTTCCTGTGGCGCGGACATTGCCGCCCACGCTGATGAGAATCCCCGTGGGGGCGTTTCGCGCGACCTGCTCCACCGCCCAGCCCTTAGCGATCGCGCCCACATCCAGACGGACAGCGGGATCGGTAATAAATACGGTGGATGCCGCTTCGTCGATGACAATAGCATCAATGGAGGTATGGAGCGCGGCTTCCTCCAGAGCGGTTTGATCGGGCAAATAGGCATTTGCCGGATCGTCAATGCCGTCGTTTCTCGCCTCGTGCCACAGCCGCAGGACGCTGCCCATAGCGACATTTACCCTGCCGCCAGTGGCTTCGTAGTATGCTTTGCAGTCCAGCAGAAGGTCAATGATCTTCCGATCCACCGTGACAGGGGCGATCCCGGCGTTGTCGTTGATGGTTTTCAGATTGTTGACACCCTCATAGTCGTTGTAGATATCAAAAAGCTGATGATACGCGAGCAGCTCATCGTGGATGCTCCGGGCGGCGGCGGTAAATGCTTCCTCTGATTCCGCAAAGCCAACGATGGTCGTCACCGTGTCAAACAGGGTGAGAAAGGTGGCGTTGTACCGCTTCGGCTGGGGGGACAGCATGGAACAGCCGGTGAGCAGAAGTGCCGTGCAGAGAACGGCGCAGAGAAAACGCTTCATTTACTGTACCGCCTTGGCGATCAACGTCTGGAAGCCGCCGATAGCGATGGTAACGGTGGCGGAAAGGTCGGTATCCGCAGGAGCGGTCTTCTCGGTCACGGCGATGCCCGCGACCTCGGCGGCAGTCTTTCCGGTGACGTAGGCGGCAAAGGAAGCCGCCTGCTCGTTCCACTCGTACTTCGCACCGCCCCATGCCTTCATGCCATAGCTCTCGCCCAGCTCGTTCTTGGTGGCAAAGGCGGATACATCAGAGGTGATAGTGCCCGCGGCGTCAAAGCTGACCTTTGCCTGCAGGCTGTCGATATAGCAGGAGGTGATGGTGCCGCCGTTCATGGTGAGAGCGACCACATCGGTGTCAAGCTGGGCGGTGCCGGCATTTTCGCCATCGGCGCTTTTGCTGGAGGAGATGGAGCTGATGGAAGCGAGCTTCAGCGTGTCGCCTGCCTGTGCGCCCAGATGCTTGGCGTTATTTACAGCCTTCTCGATAGCGGCAACATAGCCGCCCAGATAGATGGTGGCAGTGGAAGCCAGATCCACATCGGCAGCCTTGCCGGATTCGTTGACCGCACCGTTTTTCAGCTCGTCAACGGTCTTGCCTACGGCGTAGTTCGCCAGCGCCGCCGCCTGCTCATACCACTCGTACTTGGCGCCGCCGTATGCCTTCATGCCGTAGCTGTCGCCCAGCTCGTTCTTGGTGAGGATCCGGGCGGAAAGGTCGGACGTAAGAACACCGTCAGCGCCAAAGGTCACACTGGTGCCGATGCTGTCGATGACGCAGGAGCAGATCACGCCCTTGTCGTCAACCGTGACCGCAACGAGGGTCACATCATACTTGGCTTCGCCGTCCTTGCTGTCCGCAGCGTTTGCGATGACCGCCAGACCGGTCTTCACCGCGCCCTCGCCCACAACGGGGGACTGGGTTTCGGTGTTCACGCCGCCCTCGGTGGGGCAGTCGCAGTAGTACACCACAGGGGTGCCCATGCAGCCTGCCAGCAGGCAGACGGACAGACACAGTGACAGGAAAGAAATCATTTTCTTCATTGGTAAACTTCCTCCGCTTTTCGTTTCAAATGATTGGTTTGTTAAAAAATGAACAATCTTTTTTGCATTATATTATACTTTCCGTTAAAAGTCAAGAAAATAGCCGTCAACGCCCAAATCAAGTACATTTTTTCCATTTATACCGCTTTACGGATGCCGCTTTGCGTGGTATTCTTAATAAAAACTCTTGGGACGGTGATCCGATATGTATGAATTTATCAAAACGGACGCGCAGGCGCTGCGCAGTGAGCTGACTGCCCTGCGGCGGGAATTCCACCGCTATGCGGAGCCGGGCTGGATGGAGATGCGGACCACCTCCCGCATTGCCCGGGAGCTGAAAAGCATGGGCTATGAGGAATTGCTTCTGGGGGACGAGGTCTGTCTGGACGCAGCGCGCATGGGTATTCCCTCTGCCGAAGAGCTGGACAGGCACTACCACTGGGCGGAGGAAAACGGTGCGGATGACTTCTTCCTGCCCCGAACGGCGCTCGGTTTCACGGGTGTGATCGCCGTGCTTCGCTGCGGCGAGGGTCCCACGGTAGCTCTGCGGTTCGATATTGACGCGCTGGGCGTGCGCGAGTGCGCAACCGAGGGACACCGCCCCTTTGACGAGGCCTTTTCGTCCCTTACGCCGGGAGTGATGCACGCCTGCGCCCACGACGGTCACACCGCCATCGGTTTGGGAGTGGCAAAGCTCCTGATGCAGTACCGCCACAAGCTCCGCGGCACGGTCAAGCTCGTTTTCCAACCCGCCGAGGAGGGCGTGCGCGGCGCACGCTCCATTGTGGAGCGCGGACATCTGGACGATGCTGATTTCGCACTGGGCGGACATATTTTCCCCACGGATCACGCGCCGGGAGCAGATGTTGCCGTCTTTGCCGAGGGCGGCAGGGGCGCGCTTGCCACCACCAAGCTGGATTTTAACTTTACAGGAAAAGCGGTCCACGCCGCCATCGCGCCGCAGGAGGGGCAAAACGCCATGCTCGCCGCCGCCACAGCGGTGCTGAACCTTCACGCCATTCCCCGCTTCTCCGGTGTGCCGACCCATGTCAATGTGGGACGGCTCACGGCGGGCACCGGACGCAACGTGATCGCGGAAACGGCGAAGCTGGAGGTAGAGGTGCGGGGCGCGACCTCCGAGGTGAATGACTACATGGAGCGGCGGGCGGTGGAGATCGCAAAAGCCGCGGCAAATATGTACGGCTGCGGTCTGGAAACCGTGTATATGGGCGGTGCGCCCGCCATGGAGAGCAGCTGGAGCCTTGCCGACCGCGTGCGCCGTGCGGCAGAGGAGCAGGGCTATACCGCCGCTGTGCTCACCAGCATGGACGGCGGCAGTGAGGATTTCAGCTTTATGGCGCGGCGGGTGATCGAGCGCGGCGGTGAGGCAACATTTTTCAGTCTGCTTACGCCCTGCGCCGCCGTCAACCACAACGACCGCTTCGATTTTGACGAAGCCATTCTGCCCATCGGCGTGGAGGTGTTCGTGTCCACGGTGATGAATATTATGGGCTGAGCGCTATGAAAAAGTGGCGGAATTTCAAATTGATTCACGCAAATACGTAAGCTATACTGAAATCAGAACTTGCAAGCTCGATCAATTTGAAAGGAACAAACCGTCATGAACGATTACAGCGCCACCGGTAATTACTACACCATCGGACATATCACGCAGTTTTCCGGACTGTCTGATCGAACGATCCGCAACTATATCTCGATGGGAATTCTGCAGGGTGAAAAGATCAACGGACTGTGGCATTTTACCGAAGAACAGGTGGATGCGTTTATGCGTCATCCAACGGTGCGTCCCAGCATTCTCGCCAAAAACAACGCTGTTGTGTACGATTTTCTGCTGGATGACAAAAAGAAAGAGCCGCAAAGCTGCATGATTCTGGATTTCCCCGGCGAAGATGAAAAAAAGCTGATCGCGTATTTTTGTTATGCTATCGGGAGCAGAGATCTGCACGATTTCCGCTTTACACTGGATACTGTCAGCGGTGTGCCGAGAGTGATCCTCCGGGGACGAACTGGAGAGCTGATGAAGCTGGTGGACGGGTTTTACAACAGGACGGAAGATTCGGGCAGTGAAGGAGCTCTCTGAAATTTACCGCGCGGTAAAGCAGAAA
Source organism: Candidatus Pelethomonas sp. (assembly GCA_045596145.1). Lineage (GTDB taxonomy): Bacteria > Bacillota > Clostridia > Oscillospirales > Oscillospiraceae > Pelethomonas. The sequence goes on along the minus strand of JAZOBV010000031.1, from coordinate 18,195 downwards.
TTGTTCCCTAAAAATATCAAAGGCAGCTTGTGTCCACAATGGGCACAAGCTGCCTTTGTCATCAACGATAATGCAGACTATCTATCGATCCCCAGATACCGCATGTAATTTTGCATTGCTTCCTCTTTCGTGTCACCGGATGCCATAATGACTGATCCGTTCTCGTGGAAGATTTGAACCACGATGATACTTGGATCAGATTTCAGAATGTCCACCGCGTACCAGCGTTCGCATTCACCGTCCAGAAGCTTCAGCATCTGGTTTCGGATATGGATATAGTCTTCGCCAACATAACCGTAGGTTCCGCGGGCAGCATCCTCAAAAGCCATCGGATAGGCAGCTGCATTGACAAATCCGGTAAACGGGCGAAGCGAGTCTTCGTCCCTTAGCGGCAGAACCAATCCGCTGATCGTAATGGTGCTCTCCAGGTCAACATAGGCATCTTTATCCGCCCCTGATGTTGATACAATATAGCATTTCTCCTGCAGGTTAATGTGCGCGTACTGTCCCAGAATTTGGACACCGCTTGTCTGAAAGAAGCTCTGAATGGCGGAATAGCCGCATATGCCCAGCACCAGAAGCGATACCAACACGGCGGCAAGTACCCACCCGATCCATTTTCTCATAACCCGCTCCTTATTTTTTACTGCAATATCTCATTGGAAGCGACGTACCAGACATCGTTTCTGCACACAAGCGTCACCGCCATGAGCTGATCGCGGAGGAACTCAGCGGAGCCGTCCGCCTTGGCAACCGTGAGGAAGGGATTGGTGTAAAACAGACGAACGGAACCGTCGGCGTGCTTTTCGCCGTGAATAAAGCTGTATTCTTCAAACCATGTATCGCCGTGGACGATATACCAGGCATCGTACTCGTCCAGATAGATGCCCGCCGGGGCAGGATCGGGGTCTTCCAGGATCCGCGCGGAGTCCTCCGGACGGATGCCGAGCTTTTCCTCCAGATATCCGGCGATCAGTGTGCGGGACAGGCGGTATTTTCCCACCAGATCCATATACGCACCTGCGTTCTCAATCAGTGCCAGTTCTTCGTCGGTGAGATCGGTTTCACCCACGTCATAGAGCAGGATCTCCAGATAGGGGACAAGCTGCTCCGGCGCGCCTGCGGCATCCGTATACGGTACACGCAGAAGACCGTTGTTTTCGATTTGAGCGAACCACTCGGTGCAGTCGGCAAGCTGCTCCTCTGTCAGCGGCGCGGCGGCGGGGGAGAGAAAGGATTCGTAGCTGACGGTGACTTCCTTGCCGCAGCCCACCACCGTGAGTGCGCACAGAAGCGCAGAGAGCAGAAAAGAAAGCTTCTTACCAACCATCTCAGGTCCCCTCATTGATCTCATGGGCGGAAATATAATAGCTTCCGTCCTCGCGGGGGACGAGCGTGACGATCATGTTCTCATCAACGTAGTCCATTTCGCCGTTTTCCTGCGCTACCCGGAGGAAGTCCTTGAAATAGTAGAGCTTCACCGTGCCGTCCTCGTATACCTCGCCGCGGTCGAACTCATAGAATTGGTACTCCGTGTCGCCGTGGGACATGTACCACGCATCGTACTCCAGCAGGTAGACACCCAACCCTGCCGCGTCGAAAAGGTTTTCCGTCTTTTCGGCGGGGATATTGAAATGCTCATAGAGGTAGCGGTTCATAAAATCCCGGGACAGGCGGAAGGAATCCAGCTCCAGCCAAAGATCCGATTCCGCGAGCAATGCAAGCTCTTCGTCGCTGAATTCAGACTCTGGTTCGCCGTTGTCATAGAACAGCCAGCCGAGGTAGGGCGCGAGCTGGTCGGGATCGGCGGCGGGATCGGTATAGGGGAAGCGGAGCAGACCGTTGTTCTCCATGGTGTTGAAATAGCTTTCCCACTCGGCAAGCTCATCGTCCGTCAGGATCGCCGCAGGCTCCTCCTGCACCTCGGGGGCGGTATTCTGCTCCCCGCTGTTTTCTTCAGGGACGGTGCTGCCGGAGGTGTCCTCGTGCTGCGCGTTATTTGCGGAGGGCAGGGTGTTTCCATCGTTGGTACTGTTCGCACCGCTGTTATTTGCGCCGCAGCCGCACAGCAGCGCAAGGCAGAGAACTGCCGCAAGGATTCGCAAGTTGACTGTTTTCATAAACTAAACTCCATTTCCTGTGTTGATTGCCAGTATTATACGCCGAAACCAGTAAAACCGCAAGTAATTGTGGATAAAAGCGATTTACTTATTTTAAATTTGTGATATGATATTACCATAAGAGATCTCTTGCAGAGTCTCGGAGAAAAAGGAGGAAGAAACTTATGGTAAAAGCACCGAAAGCCCCTAAGACCGGTCTGACCACGAAGCACTGGTTTGGCTACATGTTTGGCGACTGGGGCGGCTGTATGACATTCACCCTGATGGCAAGCATTTTTGGTCTGTACTGCACCAACGTTCTGGGCATCGATCCCACCGTGATGGGTACGCTGACTCTGATCTGGACCATTTGGGACGCGATCAACGATCCCATGATGGGCGCACTGATGGACAAGGCCTTCGCAAAGAAGCAGAACAAGAACGGCAAGTTCCGTCCCTGGCTGCTGCGCGCAACTCCTCTGCTGGCTGTGTCTGCCATCGCTCTGTGGACCGTGCCGACCTTCCTTGACGGCATCCCCATGCTGGTGGCTCTGTTCTCCTTCAAGATCTTCTATGAAGGCGCCTACACCATGTTCAACATTCCCATGGGCTCCCTTCTGTCCGCCATGTCCACTAACGACACCGAGCGCGCGTCCCTGTCCTCTGCCCGCGGTGTTGGCTCCATGTTCGGCAACATGATTCCCGGTCTTGCCGGTCCCGCCATCATCGGCATCTTTGGCGACAGAACCTCCACCGGTTACATGATCACCGGCGTTGTGTGCGCGCTCGTTGGCTTCGTGATCTGCCTGCTGCATTATGCTCTGACTGAGGAGCGCTCTGTGGTCGGCGGCGACACAAAGGCTGACGACATCAAGTTCTCCGACATTCTTGTGGTTGTCAGAAAGAACCGTCCCTTCGTGGCTCTGTGCATCCACGGCGTTTGCATCTGCCTGATGCAGTATGCCGCCCAGACGCTGGGCATGTACATGTACTCCGGTGTTTACCACGATGTTACATACCAGTCCATCGCCTCCGCCCTGTCCAGCCCCTTCATGATCGGTTCCATGATTCTGGTGCCCTTTATGTGCAGGAAGCTGGGTCTGGAGAAGCTGATCCGCTACTCCCTGCTGATCGGCGGCGCTATCTGTGGTGTTCTGTTCGGTATGCACCTGATTATGGAAGTTCCTCCGCTGCTGCACGGCGTTATGCTGGGTATCGGCTCCGGTTTTGCTATGGTCTCCATTCAGATGCAGTGGGGTCTGGTGGGCGAAGCCATCGACTACAATGAGTACATCACCGGCAAGCGCACCGAGGGCTCTATCTACGGCACCTTTAACCTGTCCCGCCGTATCGGCCAGGCCATCGGCAGCGGCTTCTCCTTCTACGCTCTGGCATGGATCGGCTATGAGGGCACTGCTGCCGTTCAGAGCGATGGCACCATTCTGGGTCTGAAGGTTCTGTGCGTGCTGGTTCCTGCTGTGTTTATCCTCGGTTCCTGGGCTGCGTTCAAGTTCGTCTGGAACACCACCCCCGAGGTTCGCGCCGAAATGGCCGCCAAGAAGGCCGCTGTTGCTGCCGCAAAGAAAGATTCCGCCGAATAATTTCTAAGAAAGCGGCATGGCAGTCTTGCCGTGCCGCTTTCTTCTCAATAAGGAGGTTTTATGGATTATCGTGTAACGACCCCCTGCGGCGTTGTGCAGGGAACAAGGGGGCGCGTGGAGGGAACCGCCGCCTACACGGGCATTCGCTATGCCACCGCGCCACGCTGGGAGTATCCTAAGCTCGTCACCCATTGGGAGGGCATTTACGATGCCACGCAATACGGAAACTGTTCCTATCAGCCCCGCGCATTCTACGATGAGGCAAAAATGCCGGAAAAAGCATTTTACTTCAATGAGTTCCGCAAGGGCGAGACCTATACCTACAGCGAGGATTGCCTGTTTTTGAATATCTGGACACCGGATACCGCGAAGGAGGGCGACAAGCTCCCCGTTCTGGTGTACATTCACGGCGGCGGCTTCAACGGCGGCTGCGGACATGAAAAGCACTTCGATGGTCCCGTATGGCCCACCAGAGGCGTGATCGCGGTGACGCTCAACTACCGCCTTGGTCCCCTCGGCTTCGCCTGCCTTCCCGAGCTGAAGGAGGAAGCAGGTACCACCGGAAACTACGGACTGTACGACCAGCTTGCGGCTATTCAGTGGGTGCATGACAATATCGCGGCATTCGGCGGCGATAACACCAATGTCACCATCATGGGACAGAGTGCGGGTGCGATGAGCGTGCAGCAGCACTGTCTGAGCCCTCTGTCCGACGGACTGTTCCACAAGGCGGTCATGTCCAGCGGCGGCGGTGTCCATAAAATGCTGAGTGCCCCGCAGCCCGAGGCATTTTTCGATTTCTGGCACGCTGTCATGGAGCGTGCGGGCTGCAGGGATCTGGCGGAGTTTCGTACTTTGCCCGCTGAAAAGCTGTACGAGGTCTGGAAGACTGCCAAAAAGGAGATCAAGGGCGGCGGACGGGCAGTTTCTCCCGTGATCGACGGTAAATTTATCATCGGCACCGGCGCTGACCTGCTGGCGCAGGGCAAGCAGAAAAAGATCCCCTATATGCTGGGCTCCACCAGCGAGGATATGATGCCCCCCATTCTCTTCTCCATGGCGAAAGCGTGGTGTGCTGCGCAGGAGAAGCCGAGCTTTGCATGGTTCTTTGACCGCAAGCTGCCTGGAGATAAGAACGGCGCATGGCACTCCAGCGATCTTTGGTACTGGTTTGGTACGCTGGAGAACTGCTGGCGTCCCATGACGGAGAAGGATCATGCGCTTTCCGAACAGATGACGGATTACCTCTGCAACTTTGCAAAAAACGGCGATCCCAACGGCGGCACGCTTCCCAAGTGGGAGTCCGTGCAGGACAAGGCTTCCTCTCTGCGTCTGGGTGAGGGGAATACCCGCATGGGAAATCCCAATAAGCTCAAGATGATCTATACCATGCTGACCAATAAGGCGGTCGGTGAATAAACTGACCCCCCTCCGGTGCCGGAGGGGGGTCAGTTTACTTTACTCTTGCCTGCAATTCCCGCAGGGTAACTTCATACGCCGCCTGCTCATGGGACAGGCGGGGGAGCTGGTCAGGCAGTGACCAGTCCTTCGCCGCAAACAGACGACGGATGACATGATCGGTGAACGGGGGATTTTTCACCAGCACAGGCCCGGTGATGTGGGTGGCAAGCACATTGCTGTCCGCATAGCCCTCCGCGCCGCCCTCACTTTCGTTGCCAAATCCGAGGGGCAGGGAGGAAAACAACGGCGTGGTAATGCCCGTTGTAATAGAGCATTTGTTCATAAAGCCTACTGCCTGCTCTTCCCACAGCGTGGGAACGGCGACGGTGTCCACGCCGGTGCGCTTGTCGGACTCCACCGTTTCAAAATCCGCAAGGGAAAGGGCATTGTGGCTAACGCCCTGCGCGTCGGTGATGGTTTTGCCCAGCATGGGCATGGCGTTTCCGGTGAAGAGCAGCAGCGCGCCGCGTTCGACCGCTTCCTTGAGTCCATCAGCGTAGGGAGTGAGCTTTTTCAGTGCGTACTTCTGGCTGCGCTCGGTGCCCGCGCCCATATAGATCATGTCAGCATCGGAAAAATCGGGGACAGCATCGCAGTCCACGCCGACGATCTCCACCGTCACCCCAATCTGCTCCAGACGGCGGCTGAGTACGGCAAGGTTTGCGTACTCCCCGTAAAGGCTCATCAGCTCCGGGAAAAGATGTACGATTTTGAGCTTCATTTCTTATCCCTCCCGTTCCACAAGGTTCAAAAGCTTGTCCCTGTCGGAGAAGCAGGTCACTACATACAGATTTTCTTCTCCGTCGGCTTTCAGATATTCGGCGGCTTCGGCGACAGTATCCCGTGCAACGATCTTCTCCGGTGCAATAGCGGTGAAATCAAAGCGCAGGGCGAGGTCGTTCACATATTTTCCGCACAGAATGACCTTTTCCACAGCTTCGCAGCTGAGAAGATCAAAGTTGATATCCCACAGCCAGCTGGTTTCTCCGGTAAAATACTTGCGGCTGATGGCGTCCACGATGACGAGGACGCTGCATTTTTCCTTCTGCGATGCGATATACCCCAGATTGGTGTTGTACGCCACGGAGTTTTCGTGCTTGCTGGTGAGGAGCGTCCCCTTATGCTTGCCGAGGGTGAAGCGCACCATGCGTCCGTTCTTCAGAATATAGTTGTTGATGACCTCGGCGGCGGTTTTCTGCTCCACGCCCGCGAGGGAGCAGACCGACCACGTGGCGAGGATATTATAAACGTTATATATGCTGCGGAAGGCGAGGGTGATCTCCTCTTTTCCATCCAGCACCAGCCGTCCGGCGGCGAGATCCAGCTCCGTGACGGAAAAATCGGTTTCATGGCGGTGGTGACCGCAGCTCTCACAGTGGTAGTGACCGATATGCTCGTAGTGGTAGCAGTCGTAGGTCATTTTGCCCTTGCAGATGGGGCAGCGCGCGCCGTCGTGGTAGATGCCGCGATGCTCGCCGCTGCTGACAGAGCAGCGGTCCAGACCAAACCATTTGACCTTTTCGTGGTTTTGCGCGAAGGCGGACACCAGCGGATCGTCCGCGTTGAGGACAAGGGTGGTAGCCTCGTGGATAGCGGGCAGGATGGCATCATAGACCCATTCGGGGTGGGCGTTGCGGGTGAGCTGGTCGCGGTAGAGGTTGGTGATGACAAAGTGGGTAGGGTGGAAATGACGGAAGGAGTGGCGGGCGTAGCGCTCATCGCTCTCCAGCAGGAGAACGTCTGCCCTCACCTTGCCGCCAAGGGTGGCGTTGGCGAGGATCAGAGTGGTGACACCCTCGATCTGGTTGGAGCCTTCCTCGTTGTACACCACGGTCTTGCCGCTTTTGCGCAGAATGGCGGCGATCATCTCCACGGTGGAGGTTTTGCCGTTGCTGCCGGTGACGGCGATGATGTACTTCGGCAGTTCCACACGGCTCAAGATGTCCGGGCAGAGCTTCAAGGCGTATTTTCCGGGCAGGGAGCTTCCCTTGCCCACAAGCTTACCCACGATGCGCAAAAGCTTGCAGACGATGATAGCAAGCAGCTTTCTCATAGTTTCATCACTCCTTATTTCTTCGTTCCAGCCAGATCATCAGCGCGGCGGTATCCGCCGGACTGACGCCGGAGATGCGCCCCGCCTGCCCCAGATTGAGGGGACGGACGGCGCTGAGCTTTTCCCGCGCCTCAAGGCGCAGCCCTTGAATGGTGCTGTAGTCGATATCCTGCGGCAGAGTGCGCTTTTCCATGCGGGCAAGCTCCGCCACATCCTGATGCTGGCGCTGGATGTACCCTTCGTATTTAACAGAAATTTCCACCTGCTCCGCGATCTCACCGCTGAGGTTTGGCATATCGGGGTCAAACTGCCTGAGATCCGCGTAATGCACCTCCGGACGGCGCAGGAGCGCGATCAGCGGCGCACCGTCGGATACGGGTGTGGTGCCCCGGGCGGTCAGAAACTCGTTTAGCTCCTTCGTGGGCGGCACGCCGTGCGAGGAAAGGCGGCGGATTTCCCGCCGAACAGCTTCGTATTTTTCGTTGACGGCGGCGAGCCGCTCGTCGGACACCAATCCAATAGCATGTCCAATGGCGCAGAGCCGCTCGTCGGCATTGTCCTGCCGGAGCAGCAGGCGGTATTCGCTGCGGCTGGTCATCATGCGGTAGGGCTCGTCCGTCCCCTTGGTGACCAGATCATCAATGAGCGTTCCGATGTACGACTGTCCCCGGGAGAGAACGATGCCATCCTGCCCTTTTATCTTGCGTGCGGCGTTTACGCCCGCCATAAAGCCCTGCACCGCCGCTTCCTCGTAGCCGGAGGAGCCGCAGAACTGTCCCGCTCCGTAAAGACCGGGGATCTTTTTGACCTCCAGCGTGGGCTTGAGCTCCAGCGGGTCGATGCAGTCGTACTCGATGGCATAGGCAGGGCGCATCATCTCCGCCTGCTCCAGTCCGGGGATGGTGTGCAGCATTTGAAGCTGTACCTCCTCCGGCATGGCAGAGGACAGTCCCTGTACATACAGTTCCTGTGTGTCCAGTCCCATAGGCTCGATGAAGAGCTGGTGGCGGGGCTTGTCCGAAAAGCGGGTGATTTTTGTTTCGATGGATGGGCAGTAGCGGGGTCCGATACCCTCGATGACTCCCGCGTGCATGGGAGAGCGGTGGAGATTGTCGCGGATGATGCGGTGGGTCTCCTCATTGGTGTAGGTGAGGTAGCACACCGCACGGTTTTTCGGCAGTTCCTCCGTTTCAAAGGAGAAGGGCATGGTTTTTTCGTCCCCCTCCTGAAGCTCCATTTTGCTGAAATCCACGCTGCGGGCGTTGATGCGCGGCGGAGTGCCGGTTTTAAAGCGGCGCAGGGACAATCCCATCGCCGCAAGGCAGTCGGTGAGGGAGGTGGCGGCAAACATGCCGTCCGGTCCGCCATCCTGCACGCATTCGCCAACGATGGTGCGTCCGTTCAAGTAGGTGCCTGAACAGATAATGGCAGCGTTCACCTCAAAGACCGCCCCTGTGCGCAGGACAACGGCGGACACTGCGCCGTCCGTTAAACGAATTTCCGTCACCTCGCCCTGCCGCACGGCGAGATTTTCCTGCCGCTCCAGTGTGTGCTTCATCACGCGCTGATAGCTCCAGCGGTCAGCCTGCGCCCGGAGGGAGTGGACGGCGGGACCCTTGCCCCGGTTCAGAAGGCGGTACTGGATGCACGCCTTGTCGGCAGCCTTTGCCATTTCGCCGCCCAGCGCGTCCAGCTCCCGCACCAGATGCCCCTTGCCTGTGCCGCCGATGGCGGGGTTGCAGGGCATGTTGCCCACCGCATCCAGATTGATGGTGAAGCAGACGGTGGAGAGTCCAAGCCGGGCGGACGCAAGGGCTGCCTCAATGCCCGCGTGCCCCGCGCCGATGACGGCGATATCATATTTTCCTGCGGTAAATTCTGTCATAGCTTTATCCTCGCTTGAGTATCACGGTTGCTACCTGCGGGCGGTTGAACAGGCGGAAGGACGGACCGGAGTTGCCGAGTCCCCGGGAAACAAACAGCCTTGCGCCGCCGATCTCATAAAATCCGGCGGTATAGCTGGGAAACAGAGTGCGCTCCACGCTGATCAACCCGTCCGTAAAGGGCAGGCGGATCATGCCGCCGTGGGCATGTCCCGTAAGGGTGAGATCCGCACCCAGAAAGCGGTACTCCTTCTCAAAATAATTGTTGCGGTGTGCCAAGAGGAGCCAGAAGGGGGCACTGTACTCGCTGTACAGCTCGCCCGCAAGCTCTTGGGGCGTTTTCTGGTCTGCGTAGCCGTTGGGATCGTCGATCCCCGCCAGAACGATGGTGTCCCCGCCCCGTTGCAGCGTCACATATTCATTGCTCAGCACGGTCGTTCCGGTTTCGGAAATGGCGCGCTTGAGCCGCGGCACATTTCCCAGCGCCCACTCGTGGTTTCCGGTGATGAAATACGTTGGCGCAATGTCCGCAAGGGCGGCGCACAGCGTAACAGCATAGCTTTGGGGCGTTTCCCGGAAGCGGTCGAGGAGGTCGCCGGTGAGGAAAATATAGTCCGGCTGAGCCGCTTTCACGGCGGTGAGCAGTTTCTCGTTGTTTTCGCCAAACTCAGCGCCGTGGAGGTCGCTGAGATGCATGATCCGACAGCCGTCAAACCCCTCGGGAAGACGTTCTGAAACGAATGTGAACTCCTCTGTTTGCAGAGAGTGGTTGCTCCAGTGGAAAAAGACCGCACCGGCGGCGATGAGAAGAAATAAAAGAAAAAGCGTCCGCAGCCGGTTCCTGCGCCGCCTGCGGTAGTGGCGTTTGGTCATGTTTCGGTTCCTTTTCGCAGAAAATCGTTCTTTCTAAAATACATAATATACCACAAAAAATGAGAAATACCAATAGCGTGGGAGAGAAAATCTTTGCATCCTTCGGTTGGTTGACAATAATTGCCGCAAAACGTATAATATATTCAGGAAATTTGGGAGATCAACGCGCAAAAAGGAGGCGAAAGCTGTGAAAAACGCAGTGAGAACGGCGGGACTTCTTCTGCTGTGCATTCTGCTGTTCGGGGTGATCGTTTCGGCAGCGGAGCCGATGCCCCCTGTATGGGAACGATATGCGCCCGCAGGCGGACAAATTGACGACACAGGCTATGCTGATGTGATCGCGTGGCTTCTGATCCCCGGTAACCGTGACACAGCGATGGCAAATGGTACGGGACAGGAGGTTCTTGCCTCGACCATTGTGGAGAACGCCAGAAGTCTGGTGGGAAAATACCCCTACGTCTACGGCGGTGAGTCTCCCGAGGAGGGCGGATTTGACTGCACAGGACTGGTCTGGTACGTGTATAATCAAATGTCCGGTCTGGATATCACGCTTTCGCAGGCGGGGCGCAGCAAGGCTGCCCTTGCCGCCGCGGGAGAGAAGATCTACGACCAGGACGCCTTCCTTCCCGGTGATGTGATCCAGTTTACCTACGCCCATGTGGCGATCTACGTCGGCGGCGGTCGGGTCGTCCATGCCCGTACCACGGGAACGATGATACAGGAGACCGATTTGAACTACAACAATGTGGAATACGCTGTGCGCTACCCTGGTGTGGTGCAGAGCGTGGTGCTTGCCTCCGGTACATGGGACGGTGGTTTTTCGTGGGTACTGCGCCGCAATGGTGAATTGACCGTCAACGGAGCGGGAGCAATGAGCGATCCTTCCGCTGAAACGGCGGTTCCGTGGTACAGCTATCGGGAAACCATCACTTCCGCTGTGCTGGACGAAGAAATAACGTCCATCGGGGATTATGCGTTTTTCGACTGCAAAAACATGAAAAGCATCTTTGCGCCGGGTGTTGCCGAGATCGGTCTTGCATCATTTTATAACTGTGCCGCGCTGACGGAGCCTGTCTTCTCCGATGGGGTGACCTCCATTGGAAGACTGGGCTTTTATGGCTGTGCTGCTCTGACCGGGCTGACCCTGTCCGAGGGGATGGACGGCATCGATTACGGCACATTTTGCGGCTGCTCTGCCCTTACGGAGATCACGATCCCCGATACAGTGACAAGCATCGGAGAAATGGCATTTGAAAAGTGCGTTGCTCTGGAGAATATGATACTTCCGGACGGTGTGACGCACATCGGGGAAAGCGCCTTCTTTGGCTGCACGGCTCTGGAAACGATCGCTCTGGGCAGCAGCGTGGAAATTATCGATAATTGCGCGTTTTGCGGCTGTGAGAGTATTACCGCGGTCAGTATTCCCTACACAATAACACGCATCGGTGACTGGGCGTTCACCGGCTGCTCCGCACTGGCGAAGGTCGTTTACGCAGGGACAGTAACGGAGTGGAATCTGCTGGAGATCGGGGACGAGAACACTCCCCTGCTCAACGCGAAGCTGACCTGCACCGGCAAGCCGGATACCCCCGACGTTGAGATCTGCATTGACGCGGGTGGTACCCCCGTGCTGCTGTGGAGCGTTGTCAAAAGCGCGGAAAAGTATGAGATCTGGCGCGCGGAAGAGGACGGCCTGTTTTATCTGCTGGATGAGACGGAGGAAACAGTGTATTATGATCTCACCGCTGAGCCGGGCAGCGCTTATTTCTACATGGTTCGCGCCGTGTCGGGCGGGACAGCAGGCAAATTCAGCGATATTCTGGTATATCTGCAGATGAACAGAGTGATGGGCGTTCTCCGCCCGTAGCATTCAAGCCCTCCGGCTTAAGCCGGAGGGCTTGAATATCATTCTTCTTTTGCAATGAGTTCGGCGATGCGTGTCAGCAGCTCCACGGAGCCGACGGAATAGCCGCTCATGCCGTAAACCGCGCTGCCGCCGCGGTCACAGACCACCGCCAGCGGCGGCGTGTCGGGATCACAGGTGAGGTGCCGTGCCACCGTTTCCAGATCGTATGCCCAGTCGGACAGCAAAACGTGGGCGTGTGGGAATGTTTTAAGCGCACGCGCAAGCGTGGGCTGGCGCAGGTTCTCCCTGCTCTGCGGGAGGAAGACAAGATCAACGGGCAGCGATGAAATGGTGCTTTCTGCCGAGATCAGTTCGTTTAAAAGATGCTCTGTGGGTTCACCGCCTGCCTCCAGCCAGAACAGCAGTGCGGGGCGGCTAGTCAGACGGCAGATATCCGTGATCTCTCTGCCGTCGAGGGTCGCGGCGGACATCACGGGCAGCGTTTGGCGGCGCAGGAGATCGGAAAGCTCGTAGGAACGGAAGAGCAGCTCCGTTTCCTTTGTGTCTCCGTGACACAGTGAAAGCTCCCGCATGGCGGCAAACTGGTTGCCGTTGGGCATACGGACGCTGGTCACAAGGCGGTATTGCCCTGCGGGGAGGGGCAGCGTCAGCTTCCCATCGCACCATTGCGTGTTCTCCAAATGCAGGAGCTTCCAGCCGCCGGCTTCCCGGCGGGAGAGAGTCCAGTTCTGGCGGTAAACGGCAGTACTGTCCGTGATGAGGCGGAGCGCGGCGGTGGGGGAACTTTCCACGTTATGCCATTCGCCGTCAAAATAATATTCCGGTGTACCGTCCTGTTCAGAAGGGCGGGCGGGGATACCCAGTGTCCGCAGAATGGAAACAAAGAGCAGATCAATGCTGCGTCGGGTGCATTGGTTGGAGAGGAAGGCAGCGGCAGGGGTATGGACAAGGTTGGCGTAGCGCCTGCGGCAAGGATGGCCGTTGCGGGCAAAGAGATCGGTCCATAGAGTTCCGGGATCACTGCGCCACTTGTTTTTTTTCTCTTCTGTCATCAGATGCAGGAGTTCCTCCCGCCACGGTGTCAGCGGTTCGATCTCGATGCGGGGGGAGAGAACATACGGAAAGTAAATATCATCCGGCAGCTCGCCCTGCGGCGGTGCAAAGCGCAGATGGGATAAAAGAATATCTTCGGTGACATCTCTGAGATCCTTCTCGGAGAGAGTGCGGAGAAGTTTTCTGCGTGTTTCGCTGCCCGATGAGAGAAACGCGGCGATGACGGCTGCGTTGCCGCGGGCAGCGCGGAGAATATCTGCATAGGGTGTATTTTCCGCTCCATCGGGGAACATGGCGGCGATGCGCGCCGCCCGCTTTGCCCGCCCGTCCGCCAGAACGGCGGCGCGTTCTTTTTTCTGCTCCGCGTTCAGCAGTGTGCTGTTGCGGGGTGTGTCCGGCGGCGCGATGTAGTCCGCTTCGCGCCAATCCGAGTCACTCCCGCTGTCCTCGTAGAAGGACAGCTCCTGCAGGGGGAGCGTGATCACATCCTCGCAGCCGCTGTCACTCTCGCAGGCATATGCCCCGCAGCGGGCAAGAATATGAAAATCACCATCGCCCAGTTCGATGGAGGCTTCGCCCAGCTCGTTGGCGTGCAGGGCGGCGATGGTATGAAAGCTTGCTTCGTTCAGAACCTGTATTTGGAAGACTGTGCCGGAGGCGCTCTGAGTGTCGATCCTGGCGCGCAGGGTGCGGCGGCGGGTGAGGGCGTAGCGCGGGGTCTGATTGTACCACGTTATGCCGCCGTCTGTTACGATCCGCTCGCCGTGGAGGGGGTGGTCGGCTTCGCCAAAGACACGGGAATGGACAAGAATTGCCCGGGAGGCGGGGGAGTTGAACCACCCCCGGTCAAGGATCGGTTCCGGCTCGCAGGCGCCGAGAAACCGCCATTGACCATCGCACAGGGCTTCGACCCATGCGTGGTTGTCATCGCAGTGCGCCCAGCGGGGGACGTAGACCTGCCGGGCGGGGATGCCTACGCTGCGCAGGGCGGAGACCAGAAACGCACTCTCCTCGCCGCAGCGTCCGCTGCCGCAGCGGTATACGGTGAGGGGGGATGCGGTGCGGTCATCCTGCATCTCGTAGGACACCATCTCGTGGCACCAGCGGTTGACCTCCAGCACCTTTTCCCCAGTGGTGGGCAGGTCGCGGATCCGGTCCCACAGCGCGTCGTGAAAGATATCCCGGTGGAAGGACAGGTCTTCGTCGTTCACGCGGGGGAACAGCACATAATGAAGGAAAATCTCATTATCCAATTCAGCGCACCACGGCGCGTCTTCCCGCAGAGCGAGGGCGTGGTCGATAAATCGCAGGAACAGGGCATCCTCATAGCAGTCCAGATCACTTTGGGGCAGATGGGCGCGCAGAAAATCCAGCGCGCTTTGCGGGGTGAGTGGAGCGGTGGAAGAAAATTTCGGTTCCATAATGGTTCTCCTTGTGTGCGGTTATAAAAATATTATAGTCAAACGACGGGAAAAGGCAAGAACTGCTCTGTGTTTCTCCTTGACCACGGAGCAGTTTCGCAGTATACTGAACTAAATGAGGAAATTTTTCGCATGGAGGAACTGCAATGGCAAACACCGTGAAAAAGGTGAAAAAGTCCGTTGCGCCGTTCTACGGCGTGGCGGCAACGTGGCTGGGATACGCTTATTTCTTCAAGCTCCACGCTGTTTCCGATTTTATGATCGTCGCGGCGCTGTCGATAGGCGTATTCTGGCTTCTGGGCAAGATCTTCCCCGGTGAGGAGATCGAGGTGGAGATCCCCGAGGTGAAGAAGGAGCCGGAGACCACCGGAAACGCCGAGCTGGACAAGATGATCGATGACGGAGAAAAGGCGATCAGCGAGATGCGCCGCCTCAACGACAATATCGAGGATGAGAAGATCTCCCGCGATATTGAAAGTCTGGAAAAGAGCAGCAAGGCGATCTTCGGGCAGGTGAAGGCGAACCCTGAAAAGCTGCCCCAGATCCGCAAGTTTATGGATTACTATCTGCCTACTACGCTCAAGCTTCTCAATGCCTACGACCGTATGAGCGCGGCGGGCATCGGCGGCGAGAATATTGACGCTACCAAGAGCCGGGTGGAGACTATGATGACCACCATCGTCGCCGCGTTTGAAAAGCAGTATGACGCGCTCTTCGGCGCGGACGCACTGGATATCTCCACGGATATTTCCGTGCTGGAGACCATGATGGCGCGGGAGGGATTCTCCGGCGAGCGCATGGAGGCGGAGACCACCAAAAACGCCGACGGTACCGATATCAAACTGGAAATGTAAATCAAATTTCGATAAACAGAAAGGAAAATCACCATGAATGAAAATCAGAATATGATGCCCGAGCTGACCCTGAACGCCGAAGCCGCCCAGGTTGCAGCCCCCCAGCTTGTTCTGGGTGCTGAGCCCGAGCCTGTAGTCGAGGAGAAGAAGGTCGAGCCCGTCAAGGTGGACGACAGCATGCTCACCGAGGCGGAGCGCAAGATGGTGGAGGATTTCTCCAAGAAGATCGACATTACCGACAGTCAAATGGTTCTGCAGTACGGCTCCGCCGCGCAGAAGAACGTTGCAGCCTTTTCCGAGAACGCGCTGAGCAGTGTGCGCACCAAGGATCTGGGCGAGGTGGGCGACGCGCTGGGCGATCTGGTCGTGGAGCTGAAGGACTTCGGTGAGGAGGAAGACAAGGGCTTTTTCGGCTTCTTCAAGAAGGCAGGCAACAAGCTGGAGACCATGAAGGCACAGTTCTCCTCCGCTGAGGCGAATGTGGAGAAGATCGCCCGCAATCTGGAGCAGCATCAGGTCACGCTGATGAAGGACATCGCCATGTTCGACCAGATGTATGAGCTGAACCTCAAGTACTATAAGGAGCTGACGATGTATATTATCGCCGGTAAGAAGCGTCTGGAGGAGGTCAAGGCCACTGAGCTGGAGGAGCTGCGCAAGAAGGCGGAGGCTTCCGGCGCCACCGAGGACGCGCAGGCCTACAACGATCTCGTTCAGCTCTGCAACCGCTTTGAAAAGAAACTGCACGATCTGGAGCTGACCCGCATGGTATCCATCCAGATGGGTCCCCAGACCCGTATGCTTCAGAATAACGACACGCTGATGGTGGAGAAGATCCAGTCCACGCTGGTCAACACCATTCCCCTCTGGAAGAGCCAGATGGTGCTGGCGCTGGGTCTGGAGAACAGCCGCAAGGCCACCGAGGCACAGGGCGCTGTCACCAACGCCACCAACGACCTGCTGCGCAAGAATGCCGAGAAGCTGAAGATGGGCACCATCGCCACCGCCAAGGAGGCAGAGCGCTCCATTATCGACATCGAGACCCTGCAGCACACCAACCAGCAGCTCATCTCCACGCTGGACGAGGTCATTCAGATCCAGCGCGACGGCGCTGCCAAGCGCAAGGAGGCCGAGGTGGAGCTGGGCCGCATTGAGGGCGAGCTCAAGCAGAAGCTGATGGAGCTGAGAAACTAACGGATGAAAAGCATTTGGGCAAAGGTGGCCGCAGCCGCCCTCGCGGTGGCTGTGATCGCTGCGGCAATTATTCTGATCGCGGCAAACCGCCCCTTGATCGAGGCACCCAAGGGCACCGCGCCGCTGGACAACAAGCTGGATACCTCCGGTGTGGCGAATTTCGTTGTGGATGAAGCCGGAGTGCTGACGGAAGAGACTGAACAGATCATCGCGATCTATAACGCCAACTGGAGTGTTCTTGCAGGGCGCGGCATGGCGGTCGTGACCGTGGAGAGCACCTCGAACGCGGAGAATGATGCCTGGGAGTGGGTGCAGCGTCTCTCTCTTGGCAAGAATGACGCACTGCTGCTCATGGAGGCGGGCGGCGATAAGGAATGTGTCCTTGTGGCAAACGGAACTTTTCTTGACGATCTTGCCACGCTGAAGGAAGGCTATCTGGAGCGGCTGACGTACATGGCGGTTCGCGCCGGTGAATTTGACATGGCAGCGCTGGCAGTCTGTGAGCGGATGCACTATTTCTGCGGCTATGATGCCGAAAACCACCGACGTGCCAATGTGACCGAAGGAGTGATCGTGATAGCGATCATTGCGCTGTTCGTGGTGCCGTTTCTGTTCCATCAGATCGCGGAAAAGCTGGATAACTGGCGGTTCAGACGTTGGTACAACCGCTACGGACTTCTGGATTCGCCCGCTGTGCCGTGGCGCACGGCGTTCCTCTGGCACCGCAGGGGAAGCAAGTGGTATAACGCGCGCATGAGCGGTGAATGGGTGGATTACGGCAGGGTGATTCGCAGTGGTCAAAGAGAAATTCGTGCGCGTAATTTCCGCGGCGGCCGATTCCGCTGATAAACAGGAGAAACTCAAAATGAAAATTTTGAAATCAAAACCCTTTGCCATCATGGTCATGATCCTGGCGATCGTGCTGGCAAGCTTTTACGGACTGAAAAGCAAGCCTGCGGTGGAAACACCGGAGGGCGGCGTGGAGCTGAACGAGAACCTTTCCACGGCGTACTACGAGGCGTACATCGTGGATGAAGCGAACATCCTGTCCTCCAAAACGGAAAAATCCCTCTCCATCTACAACGCCAACTGGGACAAGGCGATGGGACGCATTATGGCAGTCGTCACCGTGAAGAAGACCGACAACGCGGAGGATGCCGCCTGGGATTGGGCGATGGAGCTGGAGCTGGGCGAGAACGACGCGATCCTTCTCATCCACGAGAAGGGCAGAGAGTGCTTTGTTGTCGCCAGCGGCTCGTTCTACGATGATTTTGCCGCGCAGAACGCAAGCTTTGTAGATTCGATCACCTACGAGTACGCGCGCAGCGGCGACTTTGACGGTGCCGCGCTGGCGCTGTTTGCCGAGGTGCATCTATTCCACGGCGGCTATTCCCATTCTGTTTCTGTGAATCTGGGCGGTATCCGCGTGACCGCTGTCGTTACGCTGATCCTGTTTGTGATCTTTCTGATCGCGGTTTGCAGCATGATCGACAGCACGCGCTACAGCCGGTGGAATGCCCGCTACGGCAGTATGCCTACGCCTCCGGTGGTCTACCGTCCCATTCTGTGGTGGCACCGTCCCGGCAGCAGCTGGTACCGCCGCCGGCGTAATCCACCTCCGCCCCCCAGACCGCCCCACCACGGCGGTTCCCGTCCCCCGATGGGCAGCGGCAGCCGTCCCGGCGGTCATCCTCCGGTGAGCGGCGGTTCCCGCCCTGTGAGCCGTACCAGCCGTCCGTCCAGCGGCAGCTTCGGCGGCGGCAGCCGAGGGGGAAGCTTCGGCAGCGGACGCTCCGGCAGCTTTGGCGGCGGCAGCCGTGGAGGCAGCTTTGGCGG
>JAZOBV010000030.1:0-19598 GCA_045596145.1 Candidatus Pelethomonas sp. | reverse complement strand
CACCCAGCAGGATCAGCGCGATACCGACGAAATACATCAGCGTACCAACCCAGGATGCCTCATCAAAGAAGGCACCCGCAAACAGCGCGATAACAGGCAGCTTCGCGCCGCAGGGCATGAAGGGGGTCAGCATAGCGGTAGGATTGCGCTCACGCTCGTTGCGGATGGTACGGGCTGCCATAACACCGGGGATGGCGCAGCCGGTAGCGATGATGAAGGGGATCACGGACTTGCCGGAAAGTCCGACCTTCTTGAAGATGGGATCCAGCACAACGGTAGCGCGTGCCATGTAGCCGCAGTCCTCCACCAGGGAGATCAGGAAATACATGACCATGACCAGCGGCAGGAAGCCGACGACGGCACTGACACCGCCGATGATACCCTCGGTCAGCAGCGCGGCAAGGAAGGGATTGGCGTTCTCCAGAAGGCCTGCCACCCACTCCTTAAACATATCGATCAGCGTGACCAGACCGGGGATGGTGAAGCCATTGGCAAACTCATAGCCCTCAGCGATCCAGGGACCGACCCACGCCTGAGAGATCTGGAACACCAGGAACATGACAGCGGCGAAGATGACCAGACCGCCGACAGGATTGGTCAGAACCGCATCGATCTTGTCTCCCACATTCTTGTTGCGGGTCAGCACCTTGCGCTTCTCCACAGAGGAAACGATGCCGTTGACAAACTCGAACCGCTTTCTGTCAGCCGCTTCAACAGCGCTCTTGCTGCTGAGGTCGATATCTCCCTGCACATAAGGAGCCTTCTGTCCTCTTCCGAGGCAGGAAACAGCGGTTTTGATGACCTCGCCAAGACCGTCGGCACTGGTGGAAACGGTTTCCACCACGGGGCAGCCAAGCTTCTCGGAAAGCTTTGCCGCGTCGATCTCAGTCTTCTTCTTTTCATTGATATCGCTCTTATTCAGTGCCACAACAACGGGAACGCCAAGCTCCAGAAGCTGGGTGGTAAAGAACAGGCTGCGGCTGAGGTTGGTCGCATCCACGATATTGACGATCACATCGGGATTTTCATTTCTGACATAGGCACTGGTGATGCTCTCCTCCGAGGTAAAGGGGGACATAGAGTAAGCGCCGGGCAGATCGACTGCGACCAAACCCTCGTGGGTGCCACAGTATGCCTTCTTGATGGGATGTTCTTTTTTCTCAACGGTAACGCCCGCCCAGTTGCCCACCTTTTCGTTGCGTCCGGTCAGGGCGTTGTACATGGTCGTTTTGCCGCTGTTGGGATTGCCGGTCAAAGCAATTCTCATAGTTGTTTCCTCCTACACTTTCAGATCCGTTTAGATCAACAATACTGATAATTTCTTACCGCGTCAGTTACCCGCCGCTAACCGATACGCAGAAAAAACGATCCGAAATCGTCTTTCCTGCTATTCGTTTACTCGACTACGATCGCCTCAGCCAACTGATCATCGATATTGTATCTTCCATCCTTAATGGACACCACACAGCTTCCCTTTCTGCGGGACACCACCGTGATCGGCTCGCCGCTGTAGCAGCCCAGAGAGAACAGAAAACCATTCATCTCTTCGTCGTCAGTATCGAGTCGCTGAATAATGTATTCTTTTCCTTCCTGCGCGTTGATCAAATTCATATTCATCACCTGACTCACGTTTTCTCTTCACCAGACAGACAGTACTGATGGTATTTTACAGTTAGCCTCCGCTAACCACTCACCCACTCAAAAGTTAGCTCTCGCTAACCTTGCTTATCATAGCGCGTCCTCCTCGTTTTGTCAATACCTCGCGCTAAATTTTTCCATATTTTTTTGAGAATATATCCAAAAGCAGCGATATCTTCCCTTACAGCTGCGGCTTCACTTGAATTTCCAGAGAAACTATGATATGGTAAGAAAGAATCCAAATGGGAGGTTCCCTATGAGCTTACATGAATCCGGCCAGATGTATCTGGAAGCGATCTATATCCTTTCCCAGAATTCTCCCCATGTGCGCGCCATAGATGTAGGCGAGCATCTGGGCTACTCAAAACCCAGCGTCAGCCGTGCCATGAGCATCCTGCGGCGGGACGGATATGTTCTGACCGATGAAAACGGCTGTCTGCTGCTCACTGACGAGGGCAGACAGGTCGCGGAAACCATGTTTATCCGCCACACGGTACTGACCCGCCTGCTCACCGGTCTCGGCGTTGACGAGGAAACCGCTGCCGAGGATGCCTGCCGCATTGAGCATGTGATCAGTGAACGTTCCTTTGAAGCCATACTGCAATATCTGGACGGCCACGGCGCGCCGCCGGACAACAAATAACCCTGGGAGGACACGGAACCATGAAAAAAGCAAAGCTGATGGCGCTTCTTCTGGCGCTGTGTCTGCTGCTGTGCGCCTGTTCGCAGCCCGGCAGCTCCAACGATCAGAGCGATCCCCCCGTTTCCGGTGACCAGCAGACCGATGCTCCCGATGACAGCGGCGGTCACACAAGCGATGACGGAAACCCTGCGCAGCCTGTCTACCCCGCCGACCTGATGGTGGAGCTGGTGGTAGAGTGGGCGATCGCAGATGCGCTTTTGTCCAATCTGGATGATCTTTCCGACCGTCTGCACGCCGCGCTGGAGGAAGCAGGCTGCCCTCTGGACAGCGTGACGCTTACCATCAACACTGCGGGCGGCTTTACCGCGCAGGCACTGATAGAGGGCGGCATTGATGCCGCGATCCTGCCCGCCGTTGATATCATCACTCATGAGGAACGCGCCGCCATCCTCGCCCTCAGCAGCGAGGAAGTCCCCGAAACCGCCATTGCCGTTTCTCTCGCCAAAGAAACCCTCTCAGCGGAATTTCGCGAGGTTCTTCGGAAGGCGCTGACCGAAACCCAAAATGGGCAGGACTTTCTTGCCGCCTGCTGCGGTGACGCAGTCTTCTCCGCCCCCACAGACGACACCCTGCAGGCAGTGCGGGACTACCTCCGGGAGTTAGAGGAATCCGGCGGAGGACATCTATAATGAACAGCATCGTTCTGACTCTGATTATTGCTGCCGCTGTTCTTTTACTGGCACTCTCCGCCGTCTGCGTCTACTTTTTCCGCTTCGCCCACCGCCGCACCGACCACATGACCGATCAGCTTCTTTCCAGCGATGTGCGCGTGGCATATCGGGACATGGTAACGAGCGGACTCGCCTATATCGACTCCCATGAGCACGAGCAGCTCACCGTCACCAGCTTTGACGGGCTGATGCTCCATGGCATTTATGTCCCAACCCCCAATGCCCGCGCCGCGATCCTGTGCTTTCACGGATACCGCTCCGAGGGATTGCAGGACTTCGCCCCCATGCCGGAGTTTTACAATTCTCTCGGGCTGAATGTTCTGATCGTGGATCAGCGCGCCTGCGGCAAAAGCGAGGGAAAATACACCACCTTTGGCATTCTGGAGCGGCAGGACGTTGTCACCTGGGCAAACTACATGGATAAGCGGCTGGGCGGTATGCCCCTGCTGCTGGACGGCATCTCCATGGGTGCCTCCTCGGTGATGCTGGCAGCCGATCTCCCTCTGCCCGCCTCCGTCAAGGGCATCATCGCCGACTGCGGCTTTACCTCCCCGTGGGATATTATCGCCCACTGCGGAAAGCAGTGGTTCCATATTCCTCCGTTTCCTCTTGTTCATATCCTCTCCGGTGCCGCGCGTCTGATGTTTGGCGGCGGCTACCGCTCCTGCTCCACGCTGACCTCTTTAGCGAACAGCCCCTACCCCCTCCTGCTGCTCCACGGCGGCGAGGATGACTTTGTCCCCACCTATATGAGTGAGGAAAACTACAAGGCTGCCGCCGGCTATAAGCGCAAGCTGATCGTCCCCGGCGCGGGACACGGCATGAGCTATCTGATCGACCAGCAGCGCTGCCAGCAGGAGCTGCGTGATTTCGTGGATAAACTATTTTCTTAAAAATACAGTTTTTTGTCAAACTGATGAGTGCCGCGAGCATATTGCGGCACTCATTTCTTGTTTCGATCACGGCTCGCAAAACCATACTACAGGTATAAAAATAATTATACTTTTTGTGCGGTCGGTGGGTGGAAATTTCCAAGCGTTCTGGTAAAATGAGTTCACAAAACAACGGAGGAAACGGAAATGGAGCTGAACATTGGTGAAAATATAAAGAAGCTTCGCAAAGACCGCGCTATGACACAGGAGCAGCTTTCCGAAGCACTGGGCGTAACAGTGGGCGCGGTCTACAAATGGGAAAACGGAGTTTCCCATAGTTAAAGATACCACCAAAACACCCACGCTTACACTACTTCCGCAACATCATAATTGGGAGGTAAGCAAAATGCGAATTCTATCTTGTGAGTTTAATATGGACACTTCCTGCGTGGAAGCGCGATTCTCCGATGGTACAATGATCGCCGTTGACTGCAAAGCGGTTGAAACCGCGCTGGATGCCAATACACTTCAGCGCAGCGAACTGGACTGGCTGATCTATAATAAGCCGCTGGAGTATATGCAGGCAGTGTTCAGCGGCGAGATTGAGGAGTATGTCAAGGGAGCGGCAGAGCATCGATTGATAGATTAAATATTCCTGGGATAATTTCGGTAGCCGCTACCGAAGTTATCCTGCGTCTGTAAAATGGAAGTAGACACCCATACTTTTGTGGGTGTCTACTTCCATTTTACAGACACGCGTCATCTTCCGATGGCGCGTCTACTGATCTGCAATATACACCAATCCACAAGCATTGGGACCAATGTGGCTTCCGATAGCGGCACCTACATTGATGATCCGCTTCTCCGGAATATCGTATCCCAGACCACTCAGACGATGTGCGAGAATCTCGCCGTTTTCACGGTTTCCGGTGAACATGACATACAGGGGATACTCCGCATCCGACTTCTGTGCTTCCAGCCGCTTGCACAGAAAATCCATGCCCCGGCGCATCCCCAGCGCTTTCACAGGGATCTCGCACAGGCCATCCGTGCTGATATGCAGGATGGGCTTAACGTTGGCAACACTTCCTACTTTATATGCAGTGTGAGAGATGCGCCCGCCCTTATACAAATACTCAAGGGTATCCATACAGGCATACAGCACGATGCGCGAGCGCAGCGCCTCAATCGCCGACGTGATTTCGGCGGCGTTCTTTCCCTCGTCGCGAAGCTTTGCAGCGTATTCCACCAGAAGCCGTTGTCCGCCTGTTCCGGTGTGACTGTCGATGACATAACACTGCTCGTACCCAAGCATATTTTTCGTCATCATCAGGTTCTGATAAAACCCGCTGAAGCCAGAGGACAGCGAAATAACAACCATTTCATCTCCGGCATCCATTGCATCCTTCATCAAACATTCCACTTCGTAGAGCGAAGCCTGCGCCGTGCGGGGAAAATCCGCACTCTGCTCCAGCAGACTGTAAAACTGATCCTTTGTGAGGTCAACGGTTTCCTGATAGTCCGTATCGCCGAAGGATACACGCAGAGGAATACAGATGACCCCTAATTTCTCGTACTCCAGCGGCTCCAGATCTGCCGCTGAATCTGTGATGATCCTTACCACAAGTTTCCCTCCGATTTATTGTTATCGCTCTTTCCCGATAAAGAACACCGCCACCGTTCCGGGGCCTGTGTGCGCGCCGATAACCGGGCCGATATTGGTGACCAGTCCAACGGTCGCATGATATTCTTTATCCAACAAGGCGGCAAGCTCCTCTGCCTCATCCTCGCAGTCGCTGTGGCAGAGGAAAACGATATCGTTTGCGGAATCCACTGCCAGTTCGGCAAACTTGTCAGCCAGTGTCCCAATCGAGTTCTTTCTGCCTCTGACCTTTGCCACGCTGACCAGTCCACCTTCGTTGTCCACATGGATGATCGGCTTAATGCCTAGCGCATTTCCCACGATAGCAGCCGTGGAGCTGATTCGTCCGCCCCGCTTAAGATAAACAAGATCCTCCACCGCAACCCAGTGGGCGATGCGCAGCTTCAAGTCCTCGATATAGGCGGCAGTCTCCTGAATGGACGCACCGGCAAGCTTCTTCTCCTGCGCCAGATACACCAGCATTCCCTGCCCGGCGGAGGCGGAAAGGGTATCCACCGTGATCACCGTGCGCTCGGGGTACTGTTCGCGAAGCTGCTGTGCGGCGATCTCCGCGGAGGAGTATGTCGAACTGAGCTTGGAGGAGAAACCAAGATAAAGGATATCAAGTCCTTGCGCCAACAGCTTTTCAAACTCATCAAAAAACGTTCCCACATTGATAGCGGCGGTTTTGGCAATGCCACCTACACGCATTCTGTCATAGAAATCCGTGACGGTCATATCGTTGTTGGAATACTCGGTCTCATCGCCGTCAAACCGGAAGGTCAGGCTGCTGCTGTAAACACCCCACTCCTTTAAGACCTCCGGAGCAATATCACAGCCCGAATCGGTATACACCACATAGTTGTTCATGCGTCGTTCTCCATTTCGTTTGGTTTACCATGCGTGATCACAGCAGGTCGCGCTTTTGCAGCACTGCGTTGCTGACCGCACCCAGTCCCGCACCGAACAGCACGCCACCGGCAAGGCACAGGATCACATTCATCACGCCGGAGGTCAGCGGTGTCAGCATAGGGATCATGGTGAACAGGAACATACCCACCATGAGGGACAGGAGGATGGAAAGCCACAGCTTCTGCTTTGCAATGACGCTCATCAGAAGATAGATTGCCACGAACACCGCCACAAGGAGCATCTTGGCGATCATGCACATCACGATGCTTCCTGCGCTCGCCGCTCCCATGTCGAAGGGCAGTCCCGCAATCGCGCCGCCCAGCAAAGTGCCAACGAAGAAGGCAAGAATCATGCTCACGCCGCCGACAAAGCAGACAAGCGTCTTGGAGACCACATAGTCCGCCTTTTTTGCGCGAACAGTGAACAGATTTTTGGCGTAACCACTTCTGAAATCATCCGCCACGAAGCAGCAGACCAGAACGGAAATCATAAAGTAGATCAGATTGATGTTGCACATTCCGGTAAGGCTCATGTCCAAAATCGAGCTCTCTGCGCTGATGGAGCCGATGGCCTGCCACGCGCTGTCGAAGGCTTCGATCACCGTTTCCTCGCCGGTCTGGGGATTGACCGAAACGCTGCCGTCCATCATAGTGGTCATGACCAGCACCAGAATAGGGATTACGAGGGAAATGCCTGCCATGATGTAAAAAAATGGCATGGTGAACATTCTCCGAAAGTCCACGGACAGCATGGTCTTCAGCCGTTTGCTGAAAGTATTTTTTTCAAAATTGACTGCCATTTCCATGTTATCTGCCCTCCTTCATCAGATCGATGTAGTATTCTTCCAGACCGATCTTGTCCGTTTTGATCTCGCTGACCAGAATATCGCTCTCGTACAAATAGGTGACGATCTCTTCGGGGCTCACCGCGTCATACACACGGATATAGCCGCTCTCGTCTTCCTCCACACGGGAATATTTACTGGCAAGCAAGATCTTTGCTCTAGACATGTTCCCCGTCTGCAATTCGGTGTAGGTACGGCAATCTGCATCCAGCTCGGCAGCGGTCATTTCGCGAATCATCTTGCCGCCGCGGACAATGCCGTAATGGGTGGCGATCTTCTCCAGCTCTCCGAGAATATGGGAGGAAATGATAACAGTCGTACCGCTGCTCGCAATGTCTGTCAGCACCTCACGCATAATACGGATGCCGTCCGCATCCAGTCCGTTGATGGGCTCGTCCAGCACCAACAGGATGGGGTTACCCAGCAGTGCCATGGCGATGCCGATGCGCTGCTTCATACCCAGAGAGCAATTCTTGTATTTGTTGGATGCTGCGCCCTCCATGCGTACCAGTTTAAGGACCTTGACCACCTCCTGCTCCGCATTTTTGATGCCAAGGTTTGCCGCTTGCAGCATCATGTTGTTCCAGACGGTGTAATTAGGGAAGCAGCCGGGGGCCTCAATCAGCACGCCCATCTTCGCGCGTACATCCCCGTCGGTGTGATCCCTGCCAAACAGTTTGATACTGCCGCCGCTGGGGCGGATCAGTCCGCAGATGAGCTTCTCGGTGGTGGATTTACCGGAGCCGTTCTCACCGATGAAGCCGTAGATCGCGCCCACGGGGACGGTCATATTCAGGCCACAGAGTGCCTGCTTGGGGCCGAAGTTTTTCGTCAGATCTCTGATCTCAATTGCGTTCATATACTCCACCTCCTTAGTAGACGTCGGACTTTGTGAGGATGTGTGTGCCCAGCACATTGTAGACCACCGCCCACACAGCGGAGACCGCAAGGCACACCAGTACGGTCAGAGGCGTGCTGCTGAGGCAGGCGTAGACCGAGGAACCGTACAGGAAGATATTGAGTGCAGCGTTGTTACCAATAATAGCCGCCGCACCGATGATGAGAATACCTGTGCCGAAGAAGAAGGAGGACGCAATGGAGATGCCGAAATACTTGCGGAAAATGATGTTGAGGAAGGTATACAGGCTTGCCCAACCGAGGCTCATGATCATCTTGCCGAGAATCGCGCAGACAAGGGAGAGTGCGTCCACTTCAAGGGACATCCCGGTGAGCAGTCCGGCAGCCACAGAGCCGATGAGATATGTAACGCACATACAGGCCATGGCGAAGGCGCAGGAGATGGTCTTGGACATCATATAGTCCTGCTTTTTTGCATGGGTGGTAAAAAGTTGCTTGACATATCCGCTCTTATAGTCGTGACCGATAAAAATGGATACCATGATACCGCCGAAAATGAAAACCATGTTCATGTTGGCGTATTCTCCGATGGTGTTTACCACATACAGAGGACTTTCTGCTGCGATAATGTGCCACATATTTGTGTAAAGCGGAGCTGCCGCCACGCCGGTCTGGGGATTTGGCATACCCATTGTGCCGAGGATCATGGCGGGAATGATGGCAGCGATGGCAAGGAAAATGTAGAACATGGGGGTATGGAACAGGCGGTAAAAGTCCACGCCCAGCATGCCCTTTAACCTTTGATAGAAGCTAGGAGATTCAAATTTCAATTCCTGTGCTGCCATGTTATGCCTCCTCCTTCTTGCTCATCAGCTCGATGTAATATTCTTCCAGACCGATCTTGTTCTTTTTGATTTCGCTGACAACATGTCCCGTTTTCATCAGGTATCCTACGATAGACTCCGTATCATCCTCGTCGTACACCCGGAGATAGCCCTCTTCCTCACGGACATCCGAAAATTTCCGCATCAGAGCGGTTTTTGCCCCCACCATATCCTTCGTTTTGAGGGAAGTGAACACTCTCGCCCTGCCCTCCAGCTCAGCGGCTGAGAGCTCCATAACCATCTTGCCCTGACGGATGATGCCGTAATGAGTAGCGATTTTCTCCAGCTCACCGAGAATGTGGGAGGAGATCAGTACGGTGCAGCCGTAATTCTTCGTAATATCCACAAGGATCTCGCGCATCAAGCGCATACCATCCGCATCCAGACCGTTAATGGGCTCATCGAGGATCAGCAGGGCAGGCTCGCCCAGCAGCGCCATGGCGATGCCGATGCGCTGCTTCATGCCAAGAGAGCAGCTCTTGAATTTGATATTCGCGTTGTCCTCCATACGGACGATCTTGAGAACACGGCGAATCTCTTCATCGGGATTATTGAGGTTCAGATTGATGGCCTGCATCATGAGATTCTGATACACACTGGAGCCGGGGAAGCAACCTGCGTTTTCGATCAACGCGCCCACTCTGACGCGCACGCCGGGGTTGGTATGCTCCCGGTTAAACAGCTTGATCTCACCACCATCGGGCACAAGGTGACCGCAGAGGAGCTTCATGGTGGTGGACTTACCGCTGCCGTTTTCGCCGATGAAGCCGTAGATCGCGCCCACGGGGACGGTCATGTTCAGATGATCCACCGCGTACATCCCGCGAAAACTTTTTGAGAGATTTCTGATTTCAATGGCATTCATTATCGTTGTTCTCCTCCTCTTACAGCATGGGGGCAAATATTCTTACTACAGAGCAGATAAACCGCTGTAGCAGGCTGGTTTTCAGCATTTCCGGTGTGACGGGGATGCACTTTGTGAGCGTCTCTTCCATGTCCCGCTTCAGGTCCCGGACAGCATCACAGCGGTACATCCACACGCCATTTTCGAAGTGGTGGACAAGGCTGCGATAGTCCAGATTGATAGTGCCGATCATGGCAATGTCGTCATCTGCAAGGTAACTTTTCGCGTGGACGAAGCCGGGTTCGTACTCATAAATTTTCACGCCTGCCGCCATGAGACGGTGGTAGAAACTGCGCGTCATGGCGAATACCAGTTTCTTATCCGGAATATGGGGCACGATGATGCGCACATCCACGCCACGCAGTGCGGCATTCTCCAGATCGGTGCAGAGGTCATTGTCGATGATGAGATAGGGGCTGGTCATCCAAGCGTACTTTGTGGCACCGGAGAGCATATTCTGAATGACGCTCTTGCCGACCCGGTGCTCGTAAATGGGATGGGGACCGTCGCCAAAGGGGATCACATAGCCGGGCGCGGAAATATCGTCCATTTCCGGGTACATATCCTCTCGCGCCGCGGGCAGTTTTCTCTGATTGATGCCGAAGTCCACATAGAAGAGCTTCGTCAGTTCCCGCACCGCTTCACCCTCCAGACGGATAGCGGTGTCTTTCCAGTGACCGTGCTTTACGATCTCGTTGATGTACTCGTCTGCGATGTTGATGCCGCCGGTGTAGCCAATTTTGCCGTCGATAACGGTGATTTTCCGGTGGCTGCGGTTGTTGAATTCGCTGTCCGCATTACCCTTGAGCCGGGAGAAAGGAGATGCTTCGATGCCGTAAGAACGCAGAGTCTTGTGATAGTCGCCGGGCAGGGTCATCATGCAACCGATGTCGTCATACAGCACCTTGACTTCCACGCCTTCGGCAGCCTTGCGCTTCAAAACCTCCAAAATCGAATTCCAGAACTTGCCTTCCTCGATGATGAAGTATTCCATGTAAATAAACTTCTCTGCGGAATCAAGGTCCTCGAGAAGCCGCCTGTGCATATCCTCGCCCAGAGGGAAATACTCCTGCTTCGTGTTGGTGAACAGGTTTGCTTCCGCGATGGTGCAGAGCATTCTCGCCTGCGCCGCAGCGGTGGGGTTTTCCTCTTTCAGCTTTGCCAGCAGATTTTTTGTGTCCGCTTCATAACCGTGTCCTTTCAGCGCATCCAAACGGCGGATGAACCGCTTCTGCAGGGTACGGGAGTAGAACATGAAGTAGAGCATGAAGCCCGCGATGGGTACAATCAGCACAAAGAGAAGCCAGGGAACCTTGTAGTCCGGGTTGTCATCTGAGGAAATAATTCGGATCACGCAGGCGATCTCCGTCAGCCATGCCAGAATATAAAAATAGGGAACATAGTAGCATAGTGCGGTGACGATGGCGAGGATCGCCGCCACCTCGAGGACAGTAATCAGAATTGCAATGATATAGCGGACGGGAATATAGGAATACTCCCGCTCGACACGCTTATCGTTTACATAGTACTGGTAGCTCTTTTTCATACACAACACCTCTACAACGCAACAAGAGCGAGCTGCCGTCGGCACCTCGCTGTTGTCTTTTTAGTTTTTCATCAGATCATCGCTGAGAGCAATGATCTTGTCTGCATATTTGGCTTTGCGGGAGGCGAGGATGCCCTTGTAAATAGGATAGTTTGCCAGTGCCATGACCATGCCGATCACGCCGATGACGATACCGGGGATCATGGTTTCATTCATACCGATCTTCGCACCGATATCGGTCATCACAAGGCTCATGCCGCTGCCCATGATGATGGCGCTGATGGAACCGAAGATATAGCCGAACACATTGGCGGGGCGCTTCACCTTGGCATCCAGCTTTTTGAGTTCGTCCAGACGGGTGTCGCTTTTCTCGGTGTACTGGGTACGGATCTTCTGCACCAGAAATTCCTGATCGTTCTTGTTCATGTTATTGTCCTCTTTCTTATTTTAATTTTTAAATTACTCGTTTGTTTCGCCGCACAGCTGCGAGGCAAGCTCCAGAATTCTTGCCTGATGCGTTTCCTTTGCTTTGCAGATGCAGTGGCGATGAACTGGATAAGCAAAGAGCATACCAACCGTGCCAATGATGCCAAACAGTACGCCGAGCACCATGCTTTTAGGGAGTGCGCCCAAAGCAAAGCACATACCCAGTCCAAACACCAGACAGCTCAGGACGCCAACACCCAGAGAGGGAATCAGCCCTGCATTGTCCACCGCGCGGTCAAGCCGCTTCAGTTCCTCCAGTGCAGTCTCTTTTCTAGGAAGATACTTGTCTCGAATCATCTGAGCTTCCTTGCTATGTGCTGCGGAATAGTTATAGCTAAATGCCAGTTCGTTGCTCATAGTGATCTTACTCCTTACCGGACAGTCTCTTTTTTGCGTCCTCGACGGTTTCACCTTCCTTGGTGAACAGCTTCTCAACGAACTTATCGCTCACCTTGTTGAAGCCTTCCACGACGCCATCTTCGATCTTCTTGTAGCCACCGACGACACCGTCCTCGATTTTCTGGAAGCCTTCGGTAACAGTCTCGCCGATCTTACCGGTCTTCAGGGATCCATCCTCCGCGAGAAAAGCTCCGGTGAACTTGTCTTCAATCTTCTTGTAGCCGCCAACAACGCCATCCTCGATTTTCTGATAACCTTCGGTAACGGTCTCGCTGATTTTCTCGATCTTATCTGCAATCTTAGCCATTTTTGATATCTCCTCGAAATTCAATATTCAGTGGTTTTGTTTGATCTTATGGCTGTATCTTAGCAGGCATTTGTTTGCGTGTTTTTAGCAAAATGTTTCTGTTTTATTAAAATCGAGATTTTTGAAAATATTTCATCCATGCTTCCACTGCAAAAAAGCAGAGCCCTGCCACCTATTAGTTGTTACCCATAATCAGTTCGTCGCTGAGCCGCAGGATCTCTGGGGTGATTTTCTCACGGTCCTGTTTTACAATTCGGGTATAGATGGGGTAGGCGGAGATTACAACTGCTAAACCTACACAGCCGATCGCCACACCGGGTATAAACAGATTCCCGTCCCAGACCATACAGCAGCTCATACCCAAACCGAGAATCAGTGAAAACAGAACACCATGGACAATGGAAACCGCAATACCCCGCTTGGTAAAACTTGCATCCAGGGCTCGAAGCGGATCCATCTTGGATACTTCCCTAGGCATATATTTTTTTCGTGAATGCTCTGCACCTCTGTTTGCTGAGGGACGGAATATGTATACCGAAAGATATCTTTATCTGCCAAAATCGTCACTCCATGAATTACTTCAGACCCAGGAACATGGGAATCAGCATCAGTAACAGGACAATACCCACAATACCAACCACAATACCAGGCAGCATCAGGTTCCACACCATGATTAGGCACATGCCAACACCCAGAACCAGAGATGCGAACACACCATACAGAATCTTGCCGGTAAGCTTCCAGTTGATTTTGATCTTCTTTCCGGAACGTGCCCATGCGACAATTGTCTGAACCAGAAGGATCAGGGCGCCGGCTTCGGTACAGATGACACCGATCTGGAAGGCATTCCACTCAGGCAGCAGGCACATGCACATACCCAGAGCGAACAGCAGGCCGCCAACGACACCAATAATCAGATTGATAAAAGTAGATTTCTTCATTTTATGTTCTCCTTGGTAATACCGAATCAGTTGTGCTTGCCGGCATTGCGGGATGCTTCCAGGCTGGCTTCGATGCGGGCTTTCTGTTCAGCTTCGCGGCTCTCGGCATCTGCCTTCATCTGCTCCTGACGGGCCTGCTGCTCAGCCGCCATACGAGCCTTGGCGTCCTCAGCGGATTCTCCATCCTTTGCCATGAAGGTGCTGACGAAGGCATCTTCGATCTTCTTATAGCCGTCAACAAAGGCATTTTCCACTTTTTTGTATCCGCTGACCACTGCCTCGCCAACCTTACCGGTCTTCAGGGAACCATCTTCGGTCATGAAAGCACCGGTGAACTTGTCTTCGATTTTCTTATAGCCGTCGACCACTCCGGTCTCGATCTTCTTGTAGCCGGACACAACACCGTCTTCAATCTTCTGATAGCCGGTCACGATACCCTCTTCGATTTTTTCGTAACCCTCGGTAATACCGTCTGCGATCTTTTCACTTGTTTCGTTGAACTTAGACATAGATATGTATCTCCTTTGATTTCATTTGATGGCTGGATTTTATCGCCGGGATGCTTCTGAAATGATTATGATTTGTTTGAGAAATATTAATTATCACAATTACTGTGCTTTGTTTTCGGTATCCAGATTGTAGAACACCATGATGACGGCACAGATTACGTAACCGACCGCAGGGATGCCGGCAAAACACAGACTGAAGAAGGTCTGGATACTTTCCGACTGGGTGATGATTTGCGTGGCGGATTCAGGGACGATATAGCCGAAGGCGTTGATGCCTGCCAGAAGCAGAGTTTGAGCCAAGCCCAGAACCACAGTCTGAATGATACTGTTGACGGATGCGGAGAAACCATCGGCACGGAATCCATTTTTATGCTCCACATGATCCAGTGCTTCGGCAAGAAGCGCAGCCATGACATAGGTGGGAAGGGCCCCGGTGGACTTCACCAGTAAACCGCCCAGAATTATGGGCATATTATTGCCGCCGAGCAGTACGGCGAGACTGCCCAACGCCGCAATGGTAAAGCCAACGATTGTAACCTTGCGCTTGCCAAACTTCCGCACAAGAGGCCAAAGGATTACCACACCGATTCCCATGGGGGCCTGACCGATCATGTTGACAAGGATCTGCTTTGTTGCGCCGCTTTCCACGGAGTTGCCAAGAACCCAGTTGCAGTAGTAAAGCATGCTGTTGGTGGAGAGTCCGTTGCAAAGATTAAGAATCAGTGTAAATACGATGATCATGACCCAGTATTTATCTTTGAAGCAGGCAGATATCTGTTTACCGAAGGAAACGGTTTCTTCCTGCGTACCCGAAAACTCAGCTTCGGCGGTTACACGTTCTTTTGTAAAATAGTATTCAACTAGTGTGGCAGGGATGGCGATAATTGAGAGGATGCTCATAATGGTGAGCCAAGAGCCCTGGGCTTCACTGCCGACACCGATCTTGCTGATCAGCAACGGCATGATGATGGTGGCCAGCATGCCTGGAATCATAGATGTACCGGTGGATGTCAGCATGGCAAGGCTGTCCCTCTGTTTGGTATCTCGTGTGGAGAGGGGGACCATCAGGGTGTGACTCAAAGAGTATACGGCGAAAGCCAGACTGAAAAACAGGTTGTAGCTTACAACAATCCATGCTATTTGGATGTGATAGGTGGCTCTGGGGACTGCGTAAAGGAGAATACCACAGACAGCAAGAAGAATACCGGAGGCTAAAATCCAGGGTCGGGCTTTGCCCTGGGCAGTTCGTGTGCGGTCGATCATGCGTCCGATGATGATACTGGTAATGCTGCTGAGCAGCTTGGATACCAGGGGCATCATAGTAAGAAAGCCGCCAGCCAGTCCCAGTACGTCTGTATAGAACTGCGTGAGATAAGTGCCGGCGATACCGGTATACATCATGTACACAAGGCATGGACCAAGGAAATAACCCAAAATCTGTTCGCTTTTTTGTGTTTCGTCAGAACAAATTCTGGAATTCAGCAGCTTCGAAGAGAAGAAATTATGCATCATCAGAACCTCCAGTGCGTTTTGAAATAGGATATAGGATGTATGTTTTCAAAATGTATGAAACTTGTTTCGATTATGTTACATAAAGAAAAAACATAGACAGGTGTTGATTTTCTTGCGGTGTCATTATAAGATAATCATGAAAAGTAATTCAACCATCAATGAGTTGAAGGTTGAAAGATAATCAACAACCAGAGAAGATTTGTTGCCGGAGGGAACAAAATGAACAGTTTTGATGCCAGAGTTCGCTATACCCGCATGATCATTGAGCAGAGCTTTCTGGAGCTGCTGAAGGAGAAGCCTGCCAGTAAAATCACAGTTACTGAGCTATGCCAAAAGGCTCAGATTAATCGGGCTACGTTTTATAAGCATTACCTGGATGTCCCCGATCTTCTGGAAAAGATTGAAGAGCAACTGTTCGAGGAGATTCGTGCCGTATTCAGCTCGGGAGATGTGGAGTTATATGCGTTCCTCTTAAAAATGCTCCGCTACACATGTCAGGAAAAGGACAGATACATGGCTCTGGGTGGTGAAAATGGCGATCCTAATCTGATGACGAAAACATTCCTTGTCTGTTACGAAAATGCCTATCCGCTTTTGTCGAGAAATATTCCGGATCTACCGGAAAGTGAGAAGCAGATGCTATACCATTACCTTTCTCAGGGTGCGGGTGGCATCCTGACATGGTGGGTAAAGGATGGCATGAAGGTGCCGCCTGAGGATGTGGCACAGTTTGTTCTGGATGTGTGCAGCATCACAGCAGATGGAATTCAGAATCCGAACTGGCACAGGACATATAAAGACTAAAAAAGACGCAAGCAGCTTACATGAACTGCTTGCGTTATTTTTGTGCCCCAGGAAGGATATCTCTGACAAGAATGTCTGGAAATGCGACTTATTTGACGTTTGTTGTTACTGTGTAATTCGCCCATTCCAAGTATACTTTTATCATATGTTATACGATACAGGGAAAATGTGCTGAATTAAGGGGGAAAGAACATGAAACTTATCAAGAAGCTTGTTGAGAAACATATTCGGTTTATGACGGATCTGGTAAACGGAAGCGGTCTGATGCAGGAGGAGAATACTGCAGAAGGTGAACGTTACATTACTCACGGCATGCCGGAGCTGATCCGTCAGTGCGGAGCGGAAGGCATTGTACTGCTGAAAAATGAAAAGGAAACCCTTCCGCTTAAGAAAACCGATGTGGTATCTGTGTTCGGCAGATGCCAGAATGACTGGTTCTACGTTGGCTACGGCAGCGGCGGCGACGTGCATCCTCCCTATAAGGTGTCCTTGATGGACGGCCTGCGAAGCGGCGGAATTGCCTGCAACGAAGATCTCGCGAAAACCTATCAGGACTGGTGCAGTCATCCCGACAATAAAGCAAACCACGGCTGGTGGGGACATTGGCCTTACTTCCATGAGGAGATGCCGCTGACACAGGAACAGGTGACAAAAGCGGCTACAACATCCAATGTGGCTCTGGTAGTAATCGGCAGAGCTGCCGGTGAGGACCGGGAAAACACGTTGACCGAGGGCAGCTTCTATCTGACCCAGAAAGAAAAGGATATGCTCCGGCTGGTCTGCGATGCCTACGAAAAGGTTGTCGTCGTCATGAACTGCGGCAGCATCATGGACATGTCTTTCGTTCAGGAATATCCCATCTCTGCTCTGGTTTATGCATGGCAGCTGGGTCAGGAAAGCGGCAATGCTGTGGCAGATGTCTTAAGCGGCAAGGTTACCCCCAGTGGCAAGCTGACGGATACCATTGCCCGCTGCTATGAAGATTATCCCAGCAGCAAGTACTTTGGCAACAAGAAATTCAATAATTATACGGAAGATGTTTTTGTAGGTTATCGCTACTTTGATACCTTCCGTAAGGATGTGCTGTATCCCTTCGGCTTTGGCCTGTCCTATACTACGTTCAGCATTGAAACAGCAGAAACTTCCCGGAATGCAGGCATGACCACGCTTCAGGTCAAAGTGAGCAATACCGGCAATATTCCCGGCAAGGAAGTGGTACAGGTGTATTGCAATCTTCCGGAAGGAAAGCTGGAAAAGCCCAATAAGGTTCTGGTGGGCTTTGCGAAGACCAAACAGCTGGCACCCGGTGAGAGTGAAACGCTGACGATCACGGTTCGGGATTATGACTGCACTTCCTATGATGACTGCGGAGACACCGGATTCAAGGATGCCTTCGTGCTGGAGGCTGGTACATACAATCTGCTGGTGGGCAATTGCAGCACTACAGAAAATGTTGCCTGCAGCTTTGAAATCGGGAAAACCCAGAACATCTGCCAGTGTCAGGAAGTCTGTATTCCCGGCAATACCTTCTCCGTAATGACACGGAAGGGCATGAAGCAGGTGACCATGGGAAGCCGGGATCTGAAGGCCCGGATTCTGAATAACCTGCCCAAGGAAATTCCCTATACCGGAGATAAGGGAATCAAACTGTCCGATGTGGCAGCCGGAAAGTATACGCTGGAGCAGTTTGCGGCCCAGCTGTCGGATAAGGAGCTGGCAGACCTGACCCGTGGCGAGGGTGGAATGGGAAGTGCCCTCGGTACTGTGGGCAACGCCGGTGCGTTCGGCGGCATTACGGAAGAACTGAGAGCCAAGGGAATCCCTGCGATTATCACTGCGGATGGTCCCTCCGGCTTGCGTGTAAAGAAGTATACTTCTCTGATGCCTTGCGGCACGGCCATTGCCTGTACCTGGAATACGGAACTGGTGGAGCAGCTGTTCCAAAAGGAAGGCGAGGAAGTGAATCACTTCGGCGTGGATGTGATCCTGTCTCCGGGCATGAATATCCATCGGGATCCTCTGTGCGGCAGAAACTTTGAGTACTATTCCGAGGATCCGCTTCTGACCGGTAAGATTGCTGCCGCTGCGGTTCGAGGCATCCAAAAGGGAGGCGCCTCCGCTTGCCCCAAGCACTTTGCCTGCAACAACCAGGAGGTCAAGCGCAACTGGAATGACAGCCGGGTATCCCAGAGAGCTCTCCGGGAAATTTATCTTAAAGGTTTTGAGATCTGTGTTAAGGAAAGCGATCCCCAGAACCTGATGACCAGCTATAACAAAATCAACGGTGTCTGGAGCCACTATAACTATGATCTGGTAACTACGGTACTGCGGGGTGAATGGGGATATAAGGGCAATATCGTCACCGACTGGTGGATGAGAAAAGCGAAGAGTCCTGAGTTCCCGAAAATCAGAGACAATGCCTACCGCGTGCGTGCACAGGTAGATGTACTGATGCCCGGCGGAATGTCTCCCGTAGAGAAAAAATATGTGTTTGATAAGAAGATGCTGTCCACATTGGGAAAGCCGGAGGGCATCACCAGAGCAGAATTGCAGCGCTCGGCTATGAATGTGCTGCGGTTTGCGATGACACGTATGAAAACGAATCAATAATACCTTTCGGTATACGATTGAAAACAAAAGAGGAGGATCTATATGAAATTATCAGCGCTTGAAAAGAAACAAAAAGAAATTGCCCGCTGGGAAAAGGAGCGGGCAAAACCCAAAGGCCCCAGCTATATGGCCTACTTTGTGCTCATTATTACGGTCATCTATCTGGCTGATGAGGTCGTGACTCAGATTGGCGGTCAGATGCAGTCTGTCATTGCATCTCAGATTTTCGCTCCTGTTGTAGGTGAGGAATTCGCCGTTGCCAGAATGAGTGCTTTTGGCATGGTTACCATGGTTGCAGCTATTATTGCATACCTGTATCGTCCGCTGTGTGACCGTTATGGTCGCAGACCCTTCCTGATCCTGACCACTCTGGGTATGGGTGTTGGCGCGCTTCTTGTTTCGCTGGAATCCAATATTCCTGTGTATCTGGTTGGCGGTTCTGTTATTACTTTCTTCACTCCCCACGATATGCAGGCTGTGTATATTCAGGAATGCGCGCCTCCCCAGCACCGTGCCAAGATGTACTCGGTCATTAAGTCAATCGCAACCCTGGGCA
>JAZOBV010000029.1:0-63962 GCA_045596145.1 Candidatus Pelethomonas sp. | reverse complement strand
CGTAGCCATGTCGTTCTGTGTGCCAAGGAGTTGGCTAAGACATTTGTCTTCCTAAGACCGCTTGGCCTCCGACTTCGAAGGCCACATCCTCCTCCACCACATTAGCCACAAGCTGATTATCCGGGTTCTGGAACACCATGCCCACACGGCGGCGGATCTCCACAAGCAAAGCATCGTCCGCGGTATCCATACCGGACACATAGACCTTGCCTCCGGTGGGGAGCAGAACAGCGTTCATATGCTTTGCCAGCGTGGATTTACCGGAGCCGTTATGCCCCAGAACAACCACAAAGCTTCCCTTTTCCACAGAGACACTTACACCGCGCAGTGCCGCCAGCGGCGCCATGCCTTCTTCATCAGCAGGATAGGAAAATTCCAGTTCCTGCGTTTCGATAATATTGGTCATTCTACTTCCTCTTAAATCAAAATCAAGAAACCATAGGGAACATCGA
Source organism: Candidatus Pelethomonas sp. (assembly GCA_045596145.1). Classification (GTDB taxonomy): domain Bacteria; phylum Bacillota; class Clostridia; order Oscillospirales; family Oscillospiraceae; genus Pelethomonas. Next base: position 63,510 of record JAZOBV010000029.1, on the reverse strand, counting down.
ATTTCATTGTGCTCCGAGGTTCCTTAATCAGAGATCCATCGGCCCGTTGCGCCGCAGGGCAGCACCAGACCGGTTTCGGTGACGGGAAGACCGATCTCCCCGCTCTCGGTATGACCGCCGTGCCTGCGGGAAACCAGCGTTTCCAGAATGTAGGTCAGCACACTGGGCGCAAGACCGGTGGTATAGGAATTGATGATAACAAACAGGGGCTCATTGCTCAGCACCTTGGTGCAAAGCTCCACAAAGGGATAGAGGTTCTCCTCCAGCTTCCAAACCTCACCGGTAGGACCGCGTCCGTAGCTGGGCGGGTCCATGATAATAGCATCGTAGGTGCGTCCCCGGCGGATCTCACGCTCCACAAACTTTCCGCAGTCGTCCACGATCCAGCGGATGGGGGCATTCTCCAGACCGGAGATGCGGGCGTTTTCCTTGCCCCACTGCACCATGCCCTTCGCGGCATCCACATGGCACACGCTGGCACCCGCGGCGGCGCAGGCAATGGACGCGGCACCGGTGTAGCCGAACAGATTCAGCACATTGATGGGCCGTCCCGCCTTGCGGATCTTATTCATGGCAAAATCCCAGTTCACAGCCTGCTCGGGGAAGATACCCGTATGCTTGAAGTTCATGGGCTTGACCTGAAAAGTGAGATCACGGTATTTGATCTGCCACTGCGCAGGCAGTTTTCCCTTCTCCCAATGTCCGCCGCCCGTAGCGGATCGGATATAGCGGCCGTCATGGCGGCGCCAGCCGTTGTTGTGCTGGGGCGTTGCCCAAATCGCCTGCGGGTCGGGACGGACAAGGATCTTGTCACCCCAACGCTCCAGCTTTTCGCCGCCGCCGCAATCGATCACCTCATAGTCTTTCCAGCCGTCTGCGATCCACATAGCGTATTCCTCCGTTTCAAAGTTTCACAGCATAAAAATTCATATTATTATATACCTAAAATCCGCATATCGTCAACCTCTATCCGCAGTTTTCCCTTGTTTCCTGTCGGTTTTTTTCTGAAAAAATGAGAGTTCTATTGAAATAAAAATAGAAAGAACTGCCGCAAGACAGTGATCCGCGGCAGTTCTTTCTGAATGTGCCAAAACAAGTTACTTTTTATGAACAGCGGGCAGCAGCCGCACAAGCGCAATACCCGCGGTCACGCAGACGATCTCAATGACAGCCAGCACATGAATAGAGCTGATAGCAGCGGCAGATTCCGTGACTGTTCCCGCAGACATCAAAGCAGTAATACGGTTGGTGAACATGGGAACGAACACTGCCACACCAAACGGGGCGGACAGGTCACGGAACAGTCCGTAGGTTCCCGTGCCAGCACCTGCCATAGCGGGAGACAGTCCCGAGAGAGCGACCTTTAGAAAGATCGTACCATTTCCGCCCAGACCGAAGCCCAGAACGCCCAGCGCACCCGCCAGCAGCAATGCGGAAGAGTTTTCCGAAAAGAGCAGCATCATGGCGCAGCCGATGCCGGTAAGGGTAAGGGTCACAGTGAGGATATTTTTTGGCTCCCGCCGATCCGCCATGGGACCGGCAGCTATGGAGCCCAGCGACATTCCCAAATACATGATAGAGATGGCATAGCTGGAAATCAGCGTATTTTCCGGCTGGGTGTAGTTGACGAAGACGATAATATTCGTCATATTCGCCTGCATCAGTCCCTGCGTCAGAAACAGCGCGAGGACCGGCAGAACAAACTCTCTGCGCTTTAGGAAACTCCCCTGCAGAATGGGATTGGCGGCATGCTTTTCCACCAGCACCAACCCTGCAAGCGCAAGGACCGCCAGAACGAGCACCACGAGAAACGCTCCGGAGGTCCAGCCGAAGTTCTGACCAAACGAGGGAACGCACAGCAGTAGACCGAAGAAGGCAAAAACGAACACAGCGCCCGTGCCGTCAAAGCCTTCAAAGCTTCTGCGGGGCGCGGCGGCAGAGCCTTCCCGCAGGATCAGACAAATCAGGAACACAGCAATGCTGATGCCGGTGCAGACCCACATCATTGCCCGCCAGCCCACCGTCGCAGTCATCAGACCGCCCAGTGTGGGACCAAAGATGACCGCCGCACTGGAAATGAGCATATAGATCGAAAAGCCCCTGGCAGCAGCGTTGGTTGGAAATTGTGTCACGATATACGAGAGGATCACGGGGGCGATAGCCGCGGTACCCACACCGACAACAAAACGCGCTGCCATCATAAAGAGCAGCGTATTGGCCAGTGCGGTGAGCATATTTCCGAGGGTGAAAACAGCGATTCCCAGCAGCAGCGTCCTGCGCCGCCCGATCACATCCCCCAGCTTACCAAAAACAGGCGCACAGGCTGCGGTGGAAACGGCAAGAGACAGCGTGGTCCACGTGGTGTTGTTATAATCAAGTCCGATATCCCTAACAAACGCAGGTGCCAGCACCGACGCAAATCCACCAACGATACCGACCAGAAACGCAGCCGCCGCATAGGGCAGAAAACCTATCACATAATTATTTTTTTCCATCAATATGATCTCCAATGATGAATTTTGGTGCAAAACCAGTATAAGCGGTATCTGCACAACTATCCCTTATTATGTGTTTTTTCAATTATCAAACAATTTATTTTGAAAAAATTTTGCAACTGCATCCATCATTGACAAAGACTTCTTGATACGATAAAACTATATTATAAGAATAAAAAGGAGAGCGCACCATGAAATACGATTTTACCAGCATCATTGACCGCCGCGGCAAGGATGCCATCGCCGTTGATCCTCCCAGTGAAAGCCCCTACCGCAGCGGCTTCGATCTGAAGCCCGGTTTCGACCACATTCCCATGTGGATCGCGGACATGAACTTCCCCGCCTGCCCCACTATTCCCGAAATGATGATCGAGCGAGCGAAGCATCTGACCTACGGTTATTTCGCCCCCCGCGAGGAATATTTTTCCAGCATCATCAACTGGCATGAGAAGCGCAACGGCGTCACCGGTCTGCTCCCCGAGCACATCGGCTATGAAAACGGCGTTCTCGGCGGCGTGGTCAGTGCGCTGAATGTGCTGTGTTCCAGAGGCGACAAGGTGCTCGTTCACTCCCCCACCTACGTTGGCTTTACCATGGTGCTGACCAATAATGGCTACAACGCGATCCACTCTCCCCTGTACCGGGATGAAAACGGCATCTGGCGCATGGACTATGAGGATATGGACAGAAAGCTCAAGGAACATGATATCCACGCCGCCATCTTCTGCTCGCCCCACAACCCCTCCGGCCGTGTGTGGGAGCGCTGGGAGATTGAAAAGGCAATGGAGGTCTATGCCGCCAACGATGTGTATGTCATCTCCGATGAGATCTGGTCTGACATCATCCTCACCGGACACAAGCACATTCCCACCCAGACTGTTTCCGAGGATGCCCGCAACCGCGTCATCGCGTTCTACGCCCCCTCCAAGACCTTCAATCTGGCTGGTCTGATCGGCAGCTATCACGTGATTTACAACAAGCGCCTGCGTGACCGTGTCCGTAAGGAGGAATCCCTCGGACATTACAACAACATGAACCTCATGAGCATGTATGCCCTTATCGGCGCCTACAAGGACGAGGGACACCAGTGGGTGGACGAGCTGTGCGAAACCATCACCGGCAACGTAACATACGCCTGCGATTTCATCCGTGAGCATTTCAAGGGCGTGGAGCTCGCCACGCCGCAGGGTACCTATCTGCTGTACCTTGACTGCACCAGGTGGCTGGAGGAGCACGGTAAGAATATGGACGAGCTGCTGAAAGCCGGCTACGAGGTCGGCGTTGACTGGCAGGATGGACGCGCCTTCTTCAAGGACAATACGATCCGCATGAATCTGGCGCTGCCTCTCAGCCGTGTCAAGGAGGCCTTTGACCGTCTGGACAAGTACGTATTCAACGCATGATGCAAAAACGGCGTGCAGTAATCTGCTGCACGCCGTTTTATCATATTTCTTACCGGAAGGTACAGAGCGCCGCGCCGATGGAGGTGGCAAAGGTCGCATCGCCCGGAATGATGAATTTGATCCCATGCAAGCGGGTAAAGAGCGCGAAGCACTCCTGCGCCTGCGGCAGTGTGCTCATAAATCCGGTGAGCACTACAGTGTCGCAATTACAGGCGCGGCACGACATGACGGCGGTGGTGCCGATGGATTGCAGGACCATGTTGATAGCTGCCGCGGCAAAATCCGCGGCAGTAGCGTCATCGGACACATTGCCGAAGTTCGCCGCCGTGATATCCAGCGGCAGAGAGGGGTGGCTGCCCTGAGTGATATCGCCAACGGTCAGGTCGATCTTATTCACATCACCGTCAGCGGCAAGCTTCACGATCTGGTCGTACTTGCGGGTGCCGCACAGCTTGGAGCACATGCCCGCCAGCGCGCCGCCGCCCACACCGGAGCCGCACAGGTGCCGAACCTCCTGCCCCCGTTCCGCCCAGATGAACGCGGTTCCCGTACCCATGCTGACGACCACGGAGCGCGTGAGTCCGCTGAGTGCCAGTCCGCCGGTGCCCACGGCGGTAAATTCCTCGACCTTTTCCGTGGGGATGCCGTAAATATCGCCGCTGACAAAGGACGCGCCCACGCCGGTCAGCGCGATGCGGTCCACATCCCGCAGCTCCAGTCCGTTGGAAAACAGAAAGTTGCCCAACGCGCCGTAAAGCGAGGTGATGGGGTCCTGTGCCTGCACGCGGTGCATGGCAATCACACTGCGGTCCGCGCGAAGACCCACGATCTTCGTGGTAGAACCGCCGATATCGATTCCAAGAATAACAGACATGTTTTGTATCCTCCGCAGTTTCGTCTTTTCCTTCATCTTAGGTGATTTTTACCGAATTGTCAATTCAGTCATTGCAAAATATAGAGAAAAGATATAATATATAAGAGATGGGATTTACACCTGACATTACAAAGGAAAATGCGAGGATAAAGCACTATGGAACGCATGGATCAGCGCAATCTCGCCATGCTTTTCGATTTTTACGAAATGACTATGGCAAACGGCTATTTCCGCAAGGGAATGAAGGATGATATCACCTATTTTGATATTTTTTTCCGCCGCGTCCCCGATGGAGGCGGTTTCGCCATCGCCGCCGGTCTGCAGCAGCTCGTGGAATATATCGAAGATTTGCATTTTAATGAAGAAGATATCGAGTATCTCCGCGCCAAGGGGCTGTTTCAGGAGGATTTTCTGGGCTATCTGCGGAATTTCCGCTTCACCGGCGACATCTGGGCGGTTCCCGAGGGAACGCCCGTGTTCCCCAACGAGCCGCTGGTAACGGTGCGCGCTCCCGCCTCTCAGGCGCAGCTCATTGAGACCTACGCGCTTCTGTGCATCAACCACCAGAGTCTGATCGCCACCAAGGCAGCCCGCGTGGTACGTGCCGCGGCGGGACGCAAGGTGCTGGAGTTTGGATCAAGGCGCGCCCAGGGCGTGGACGGCGCGGTCATCGGTGCCCGCGCGGCGTATATCGGCGGTGTCCACGGCACAGCCTGCGCCCTCAGCGACCAGCTTTACGGCGTGCCCGCCAGCGGAACCATGGCGCATTCCTGGGTGCAGATGTTCGACACACAGTATGAAGCGTTCAAAACCTACTGCGAGATCTACCCCAACAATGCCGTGCTGCTGGTGGACACCTACAATACCCTCAAGCGCGGTATTCCCGATGCCATTCGCGCTTTCAACGAGGTACTTAAACCCAAGGGCATCACAAAATGCGGCATCCGACTGGATTCCGGCGATATCGCCTACCTCTCCAAGGAAGCGCGCAAGATGCTGGACGCCGCAGGCTGGACGGAATGCACTATCACCGTTTCCAACGCACTGGACGAGCGGCTGATCCGCAACCTCCTGCAGCAGGGTGCTCAGATCGACGCTTTCGGCGTGGGCGAGCGGCTGATCACCGCCCGCAGCGAGCCGGTGTTCGGCGGTGTGTACAAGCTGGTCGCCGTGGAAAAGGAAAACGGTGAGATCATTCCCAAGATCAAAATCAGCGAAAATGTTGCCAAGATCACCAATCCCCACTTCAAAAAGCTCTACCGCTTCTACGGCAACGACACAGGAAAGGCCATCGCGGACTATCTTGCGGTTTATGACGAGGTCATCGACGACAGCGGCTCCATGGATATCTTTGACCCTGATGCAACATGGAAAAAGAAGACCGTGTACGATTTCACCGCCAAGGAGCTGCAGGTACCCATTTTCCAGAACGGAAAGCGTGTTTACGACAGTCCCCCCCTCAGTGAGATCCGCGCATACTGTGCGCAGCAGCTCGATACCCTCTGGGACGAGGTCCGCCGCTTCGACAATCCCCACGCCTACTACGTTGACCTGTCCCGAAAGCTTTGGGATATCAAGCACAGTCTGCTGGAAAAGAACAACTGACGCCCCGATCCAAGAAAGGAAATTAGATTGAAACAACCCAGAAAACAACTCATTGAACGGCGCATCTCCGCTGCGCTCCGCATCACCCTCGTATGTGTGCTGCTGATGCTGCATATCCTTGCAGTCGCACTGCTGGCAATCTATTTGCAGGCAAACGCCGCCGTCATCTTTCTGCTGCTGCAGCTGGCAGGATTTGTCGTGGCGATCAATATCCAGTCCCACAATGGTTCCGCCAGCTATAAGCTGGCATGGACACTTCTGATTGTTTCCATTCCGGTCGCAGGTCTGATCCTTTACCTGCTGTGGGGCGGCAACCTGCAGGACAAGCGTGTGTCGCTGCTCTCCGCCAAAACACCACCCGGCTCCACCGCGGATACGACCCGCTCCCAGCTTGAGCAGGAGCGCATGGGCTCTGCCATGCCCCATTGGCGGCGCACCGCTGCTCTGCTGGCAAAGCGCGACTTCAAGCTCTTCCGGGGAACAGATGTGACCTACTTCCCCGGCGGCGACCAGTTCTTCGCGGATGTGATCTCCCGTATGGAACAGGCGCAGCGGTTCATTTTCATGGAGTTTTTCATCATGGCTGAGGGAAAGCTCTTTGACCGGATTCTTGAGGTTCTGGAGGACCGGGCCCGGCAGGGTGTGGAGATCAAGATCATCTTTGATGATTTTGGAAGCATCACCCGTATGAGCAATGCCACTGTTCAGCGAATGCGCGACGCAGGGATGGAGGTCGCCATCTTCAGTCCCGTTCACCAGTATGTCAACCGGCTCTACTTCAATTACCGCGACCACCGCAAGATCATCGCCATTGATGGACAGTACGCCTATACCGGAGGTGTCAACGTCGCGGACGAATACGCAGGCTTCATCCGCCGCTTCGGAGAGTGGAAGGACTGCGGCATTCTGTTGGACGGCATGGGTGCGTGGGGTCTCACCGGACATTTTATCCACATGTGGGAAATGCTGGGCAACAAGCTGCTCAATGAGCACGACTATTACCGCCCCTACGAGGAGAAGCGCAGCGCCGGCTGGTGCCAGGCATTTTCCGACGGTCCCATCAACAACCCCGACAACCCCGCGGAGGATGTGTTCCTCCAGTGTATCCACAATGCCCACGACTACATCTGGCTGACCACCCCGTATTTTGCAGTGGAGGACTGCGTGATGCGCGCGCTGTGCATGGCTGCGGACAGCGGCGTTGATGTTCGGCTGCTGCTTCCCGGCATCCCTGACCACAAATACACCGATATCGTGGCGGGGTCTTATTATGAAACTCTGATTTCCCACGGCGTAAAGATCTACCGGTTCACCCCCGGCTTTCTTCACGCAAAAAGCTTCGTCGCCGATGGTGAGGCAGCAATGGTAGGCACGGTCAACATGGATTACCGCAGCTTCCAGCTCCACTACGAATGCGGCGTGATGCTCTACGGCATGGACGCGATCACCAACATCAAAATGGACATGGAGCGCGTTATGGCGCGCAGTGAGATGATGGATCTTGACGCATGGAGAAAGCGTTCTTGGGGAAAGCGTATGATCGAAAAGGTTCTGCGTATCTTCTCGATCTGGATGTAGCATCAATAAACACAAAAAAGAGCGCCCGGACAGCACTTCCGATGGGAATTTGACGATGAGCGATGCTATCATCTGTTGGAGCGGGTCGATGCTGAAAAGCGCGCCAAAACGACAAAACGCGTGGAGACCTTGTGCCGCAAGGGCTCCACGCGTTTTTCGATATTCTCTGAAATAGTAGTCAATGTGATCGTCATAATTTCTCTTTTCCGCCTTTCTTGCCCGATAACGGACTGTTGCGCCCATTATATTGGGAAAAGCAGGCGATTGTCTTTGGACAGGTAGGGCGGCGCGTCCGAAATTCTGACACAGCAGCGATTCTGTTGCTTTTTGGGACAGACGGGAACAAATGTCCATTGTGCAAAACAAGGAAGCTGTGTATCATCAGTAAGTATTATACGAATTGGTACTCTGCGCACTGGAAGGAGCGGATTTTTTGGAAACTAACATGTCCAGTCTTTTGGTTGGAACTGTGGTAAAAAACGCACTGAAAAATATTAAGGAGGACCCCGAACGGTGCGTCCGCAATCTTGTGGATATGGCATTGCAGTTTTCAGCCGGACGGTTTCAGAAACGATTCTTCTCCGCTGCGCAGACGATGCTGCAAAATGAAAACAGCGGTTATTATGATCTGATCCGTCATTCCATAGTGAATGCTGACATTGACCGTCTGTATACATTTGGTATGAATCTCGGCTACAACGGATGCACTGTCGGCGCAGACCGTATCCGCAAAAATGAAGAAACACTAAGCTGCAGGATCCCATGGACGATCGTCCTTCAGCTTGATCCGGAGCAGTACAGCAAGCATGAGCACGAGTATCACACTTTAATTTGTGATGGAGAAGATCTGGGTATTTACACCTGGATGATCTTTGCTCAGCAGCAGCCGGAAACAGCGCTGTCCCTTGCGGCGGCACACCCCGACAGTGCCTTTGTCCTTTTCTGTGAACCGGAAGAAATGACCTCCGCGTTTCTCGATCAGGCTTTGGAGCTTCAGAATTTGATGCTCGCAGTACGTTATGAAGAAGAAAACTCCGATGGCATCTGCGCTTCGCTTCGTGATATGGGGCTGCTGTATTCTGTATGGTATCAGTATGGTTCATCGGATGCGGCGCAGATCGTCAGCGGAGACCTGTTTTGCAGTACACAGCAGCTGCATCCTTTCTTTACCGCTCTGATTCCGGAACCGAAGTGCCCAGATGAGGTTCAGCAGATGGTCTATCAGGCGGTGCAGAAGGCACGCTCCGAGCAAAGCTACTGCACGATCCCGTGGGAACTGAACATGGACAACCGCCTGATCGACACGCTCGTATCGGACGGTGCCTGTTCGGTGTACTTTGACAAGGACGGCGATCTCTGTGACGGGAACGGAAAACTTTGCTGTGCGCATCAGAATCTTTTCAAAAACGCTCTTGCGGATATTCTTTCAAGTGCCTATCCAGGCAGCAGCGAGTCTGTGAATTGACAAAAAAGCAGGATGGAGAAAAACCACCCTGCTTTTTAATGATCGAGCTGTAATTCTCTGGACAAAGTTTCTGCGCTGCGCTGAATGATGCTCAGCAGTTTTGAAACAAATTGCTCCGGGGGCATACAGTTTTTGTCCAGCAGCCAACGTTCCATTGTACAGACGGTAGCATCCGTGAAAAAATCAAGTGCGAAGTCGTCATCTGCAAACTCGTTATTCAAGAGTGTCAGTCTGAATCTCAGCAACGGTAAAATGCATTCCCTGAAGTGCTCAGAGAAAGAATTCTGCCCCTCTATTTTCAGCGCTTTGCTGTAAAAGCTTCTGTTTTCGTAGAAGTATCTGCAGATCTCCAGAATGACTTCCGTGCGTTCGCTGAATCGGGTCGAGGTGGTATAGCTCTGCAAAAACGATATGATCTCCGTATCGAAGATCCAGTTGACCAAATCATACTTATCCTTGAAATGATAATAAAAGCTTTTGCGGTTCATATCGCACCGCTCACAAATGTGCGCTACGTTGATCTTATCAAAGGGAAGTTCCTCCATGAGGTCCTTTAACGCGGTGGCTAAAGCACGCTTGGTTATATTGGAATCCGCCATGATATGCTACCTCCCCTGTAAATTTTGAAGCACTAAAACGGAAAATAAGAAAAAGACGAGTCCTTACCCACATCCAGCAGATAAGTCTCGTCATTTAAGGCGACACCAGAACATAAAGTTCAGCATGTTGGCATCTCCGCGCATACGCGCCGACTACTCCCTTATTAGAAAAATGTTATCATATTTCAAGCACGATTTCAATGAACCAGGTCTGAACTTTTTTGGACAGAAACACCAATTTGTCCAAAAAAGTAACAAAATACGCACCATGGGGAAATTTGGGACATGCGCGCATCTCTGCCTAATGATACTTTGGGCGCAACTGATTATAATATCTTATACAATTATTTTAGGAGGAAACACCATTGACAGCACATAATGAGACTGTTGAAAAAGTCACGCAATCGCTTGAGTCCAATCTCGCCGTCGGACTGACGGGTGAACAGGTACAGGCCAAGCGGGAAAAGTTTGGCGAAAACAAGCTGCGCGAGAAGAAAAAGAAGACCAATTTCCAGCGTTTCCTTGACCAGTTCAAGGATGTTATGATCCTGATCCTCCTCGCCGCTGCCGCGATCTCGTTTGTGATCGCCTGCGCGGAGGGAAACCCCAAGGAATTTTTTGAACCTCTTTTGATCCTGCTCATTGTCATTATGAATGCCGTGATGGGTGTCATGCAGGAGAGTAAGGCGGAAAAAGCGCTGGATGCGCTGAAAAGCCTGTCTGCCCCCCATGCGAGAGTCATTCGCGGCGGCGAGGAGCAGGTGATCGACGCAGTGGATCTGGTTCCCGGCGATATCATTCGTCTGGAAGCGGGTGATTTCATCCCTGCCGATGCCCGTCTGATTCGCAGCGTCAGCCTGAAAAGCGAGGAATCCGCGCTGACCGGTGAGTCCGTCCCGTCGGAAAAGGATGCGGAAGCTTCAGTTGATGCAAAGGCTCCCCTTGGCGACCGCACCAACATGGTATTCTCCGGCTGCTCTGTCACTTACGGTACGGCAACGGCGATCGTAACCGCCACCGGAATGGATACGGAGATGGGTAAGATTGCCAATCTTCTTGACAACGAGGAGGAGGGACAGACTCCTCTGCAAAAGAAGCTGGCACAGCTCGGCAAGATGCTGGGCATTCTGGCTCTGGTGGCCTGTGCGATCATCTTCGTGGTGGGTCTCTTGAACGGCATTCCCGCGCTGGAGATCTTCATGACCGCCGTTTCTCTGGCGGTTTCCGCCATCCCCGAGGGTCTTCCCGCTATCGTGACTATCGTCCTTTCCATCGGTGTTCAGCGGATGGTCAAGAAGAACGCCATCATCCGCCGTCTGCCCGCTGTAGAGACGCTGGGCGGTGCTTCTGTCATCTGCTCCGACAAGACCGGAACGCTGACTCAGAACCGCATGACTCTGGTCAAGGCCTATCGCGACGGCTGCTTCAAGCTGGAAAACATCTGTAACGACAACACTCCTGAAATCAAGAACCTGCTTCAATATGGCGCTCTGTGCTGTGATGGCAGCGTTATTTCCCACGGCACAGAAGAACAGCATATCGGCGATCCCACTGAAACCGCCATCGTCCTTGCCGCTCACAAAAACGGCATGCCTAAGGACTCTCTGAACAAGGCATTCCCGCGCGTGGCAGAGATCCCCTTTGACTCTGACCGTAAGCTGATGACCACCGTCAACAGGATTGACGGGAAAAACATCGTCATCGTCAAGGGTGCTTTTGACGTGATGGCGGAGCGCTGCATTGCCGGGGATCTGGAGACGGCACGGCAGCTCAACGATCAGATGAGCAGCGATGCCCTGCGCGTGCTGGCGATCGGCTACAAGGAAATCGAGACCGTCCCCGCACAGCCCACATCCGAGGAGCTGGAAAACGGGCTGACCTTCATGGGTCTTGTCGGCATGATCGATCCTCCCAGACCCGAGGCGAAGGACGCTGTTGCCGTGTGCCGTCGGGCAGGTATCAAGCCTGTTATGATCACCGGAGACCATGTGGTGACCGCCTCTGCCATCGCCAGAGAGCTGGGCATTCTGCTGGATGGCGACCGCGCCATCACTGGAGCCGAGCTGGATGCCATGACGGACCGCGAGCTGGATGAGCAGGTGGAGCACATCTCCGTCTATGCCCGCGTTTCTCCCGAAAATAAGATCCGCATTGTCAAGGCATGGCAGCGCAAGGGACAGATCGTTTCCATGACCGGCGACGGTGTCAATGATGCTCCGGCGCTGAAGGCTGCGGATATCGGCTGCGCCATGGGTATCACCGGCACCGATGTTGCCAAGGGTGCTGCCGATATGACGCTGACCGATGATAACTTTGCCACCATCGTGGACGCTGTCCGCGAGGGACGCGGTATTTACGCCAACATCAAGAAGGTCGTAGGCTTTCTTCTGGGTACCAATATTGGCGAGGTCATCACCGTCTTTGTGGCGATGCTCCTGTGGCATAAGTCCCCCCTGTTGTCCATGCAGCTTCTGTGGATCAACCTTGTGACCGATTCTCTTCCCGCCATTGCGCTGGGTATGGAGGCAGTGGAGTCCGATGTCATGGACCGCAAGCCCAAGCCCAAGGATGAGGGTCTGTTTGCCCACGGCTATGGTATTCAGATCGTCCTTCAGGGTGTCATGTTCGGTGTGCTGTCTCTGATCGCCTACTATCTCGGCGAAACCCAGACCGGAATGGTCGAAGGCGGTCAGACGCTTGCCTTCATGGTTTTGGCACTCTCTCAGGTGGTGCAGGCATTCAATATGCGCTCGGAGCATTCCCTGTTCAAGATTGGAGTGTTTACCAACCGCAATCTTAATCTGGCTGCGCTGACCTCCATTTTACTGGTGTGTCTGGTACTGTTTACCCCGCTGCGCACAGTTTTTGGACTGATCTCCCTTTCCGGTACGCAGTACCTGATCGGTCTTGGTCTGATTCTGGTTCCTCTGGTCGTGATGGAAATTTCCAAAGCCCTCGGTCTGATCAAACAGCGCGGTTGATCCCGAATATATCATTTCAAAGGGACTGCCGATATCGGCAGTCCCTTTCTCGCTCATGGAGGTACGCATGAAGAAAACATCAACATTGTTGGGCGGCGTTTTGCTGCTGGCATTGTTTGTATGCCTGTGTAATGCCGATCCCATTACGGTAAATCAGATCTTGTCATGGCAGCCGGAGAATCTTTTTCTCGCGGCGGGAGTGCTGCTGTGCTGCTACGCGGTCAAAAGCATAACGGTGCTTTTCCCCATGATGATCCTGCAGCTCGTGGTTGGTCATATTTATTCCAGAGAAACCGCAATTATCCTCAACCTGCTGGGTCTGATCATCATCATGAGCGTTCCGTATCTGATTGGAAGAACGCTGGGCGCCGAAAAGGTGGAACGTCTCATAAAAAAGCATCCGAAAGTACATGGCATTTTGCAGAAGCAGCAGGAAAATGAGATGGTCGTGAGCTTTATGACCCGTGCCTGCGCTGTCCCGCTGGGTGATCTGGTGACGATGTACTTTGGCGCATCCGGTATGCCGTTTTTCACGAATGTGATTGGCGGAGTGATGGGCTGCTTTCCAAGCATGATGATGACGACGCTGCTGGGTGCAGCCATTCGTGATCCCAAGACCGCTGCATTTTGGCAGGCTTTACTCCTGAACATCGCATGGATCCTGCTTTCCGGTCTGGGCTTCTGGATCTATCAAAGATGTGGTACGGGAAGGGATGACGGTGGAGATCGATGAGAAACAAGTGGTTTCGAGAGCTGCTGCGCAGGCGGTGCTCCATTGCGCTCCTCATTATCGTACAGGCGGTGCTGCTGGTCTACTTTATCACAAGCAGCAGCAGGATCTCTCAGGTTCTCAGTATTCTTCTGAATACGCTGAGCATTCTCGCGGTTTTGTACATCGTCTCCAAAAAAGATAAAGGTGCTTTCAAAACAACATGGGTGTTTCTAATTTTGTCCTTTCCTCTTTTTGGCGGACTTTTATACATCCTCTTTCAATTTCAAACTCCAAAGCGCAAGTTCGCTGACAGTGTGACAGCCTCTCAAAACCGCTCCAGAGGCTTATATTCCCTGCCGGGGGACAGCTATACAGAATCCAAAACTTCTCTCGGCGCGTCCTTTCCGCAGGTTCGCTATCTGCAGGATCATGTCGGCTTTCCCGTGTATTCCAATACGCGGACAGAATATTTGACACCCGGAGAATCTTTTCTGGATGCGTTGTTGCCGGAACTGGAAAAGGCAGAGAAGTACATCTTTCTGGAGTTTTTCATCGTTCAGGATGGGCAGATGTGGAGCAGCATTCTGGAGGTGCTGAAGCGAAAAGCGGCTGAGGGTGTGTGCGTCCGCTTGATCTATGACGATCTCGGGTGCTTTCTGACGCTTCCCTCCAACTATGCCGCCCAGTTAAAACGCTGGGGCATTGAATGTGCCGTATTCAACCCGTTTCGCCCCTTCATTACCGTAAAACAGAACAACCGGGACCACCGAAAGATCATTTCCATCGACGGTAAAGTTGCTTTCACCGGCGGCATCAATCTGGCGGATGAGTACATCAACGCCTATGAAAAGCACGGTCACTGGAAGGATGCCGGGATCATGCTGGAGGGCAAAGCGGCGTGGAGCCTTACATTGATGTTTCTGGAGAACTGGGAGCTGTGCACCGGAAGCGGAGAGGAGTATGGAACGTTTTACCCATGGCAGAACAGTTCCTGCGAAGTTGACGCAGATGGCTTTGTCCAGCCCTACGCTGACAGTCCCACAGACAGCGAAAATGTAGGGGAGCATGTCTATCTGCAAATTCTCAGTCAGGCACAGGACTATGTGTATATCAACACTCCGTATCTCATCGTGGATGACAGCATGGTCTCCGCGTTGACGCTCGCGGCAAAACGCGGCGTGGATGTCAGGATCATCACGCCCCACAAATGGGACAGAAGGGTCGTACACATGACGACCCGCTCCTACTACCGGGAGCTCATCAAGTCGGGCGTGAAGATCTACGAATACACCCGTGGCTTCAACCACGCCAAAACCTTCGTGTCTGACGACAAAACAGCGACCGTTGGCACAACAAATCTTGATTTCAGAAGTTTGTACCTACATTTTGAATGTGGTGTCCTCATGTTTGATTCCGCTGCTGTCATGCAGGTCAAGGAAGATTTTCTCAGCACACTGGAGGTCTGTCAGCAAATTACAGAATCAGACTGCAAAACCAGCTTTTTTGTACAGCTTCTGCAGGATATCCTCCGCCTGTTCGCGCCACTCATGTAGAAACGCACCGCTATAGTAAAAGCGTCTGAATTCATCGGAATTCAGACGCTTTTTTGCAACATCTTACGGTTCGATCGAGTTCTCCTTCGCCGCAGACAGCATCAGCTTGATGCGATTGAGCTGATTGACCTCCGACGCACCGGGATCGTAATCCACGGCAGCAATATTCGCCTGCGGGTATTCCTTTTTCAGCGCCTTGATAACGCCCTTACCCACCACATGGTTGGGGAGACAGGCAAAGGGCTGGATACAGACGATATTGGGGACACCGCTTTTGATCAGCTCGATCATCTCACCCGCAAGGAACCAGCCTTCTCCATACTGGTTGCCAATGGACAAAAACGGCTTTGTCTGGTGGGCAATCTCTTCGATAGTCATGGGCGCTTCAAACCGTTTGGAATTTTTGAGAGCGTCCAGCGCTGGCTTTCGAAGCATACGGATCAGCTTCACCGCCATATCCGCGATGATATCGCCCTTTTTGCTCTCGCCCAGAAACTCTGTCTTGTACTTCCCGTTATAGAAGCTGTAGTTAAGGAAATCCATCAGATCCGGCACCACCGCTTCCGCGCCTTCCCGCTCCAGAAGCTCCACCAGATGGTTATTGGCAAGGGGCATATACTTGACAAGAATCTCACCCACAATACCCACTCGCGGTTTTACTATCGTTTCATCAATGGGAAACGCATCAAAATCCGCCACGATCTGGGCGCAGATATGCCTGTAGCTGCCGCCCTTCCCTGTCAGGGCTTCGATGCAGCGGTCACGCCATTTTGCGTGGAGGGCATTGGCGGAGCCGGGAACCAGTTCATAGGGACGCACACGGTACAAACAGCGCATTAGGAGGTCACCGTAGACCACCGACTGGATGGCGTTCTTCAGAAGTCCGTGGCTAAGCTTCATGCCGCTGTTTTTCTCCATGCCGTTGGCATTGAGGGAGATAACAGGTATGTGAGAAAGCCCCACCTTTTCCAGCGCCCTTCGTATGAACGCAACGTAATTACTGGCGCGGCAGCAGCCGCCGGTCTGGGTCATAATGACCGCCAGCTTATTCGTATCGTACTTCCCGGACAGTACCGCCTGCATGATCTGTCCCACAACGGTGATGGACGGGAAACAGGCATCGTTATTGACAAATTTCAAACCTGTGTCGATGGCCTCCCGGTTGTCGTTGTCCAACAGAACGATGTTATATCCGTGCTTTCGGAAAACCGGCTCCAGAAGGTCGAAGTGGATAGGACTCATCTGGGGCGCGAGGATCGTATACCCCTCGTCAAACATCCGCTTGGTGAACTCCGCGCGCTGATACTCGTCTTCACCGGGAATGGAAAGGATCCCTTTCTCCCGGCGCATATCCATCGCCGCCAGCAAAGAGCGGATTCGGATACGCACCGCGCCCAGATTATTTACCTCGTCGATCTTTAATAGGGTATAGAGCTTATTGCTTCTCTCCAGAATTTCACTGACCTGATCGGTAGTAACGGCATCCAGACCGCAGCCGAAGGAGTTGAGCTGGATCAGCTCCAGATCATCCCGGCAGCTCACATAGCGGGCAGCGTGATACAGGCGGGAGTGGTACACCCACTGGTCAACAACGCGCAGAGGCTGGCGGTATTCGTCGATCAGAGGAAGGCTGTCCTCTGTAAAGACATACAAACCATAGGATGCGATCAGTTCCGGGATGCCGTGGTTGATCTCCGGATCAATATGATAGGGTCTTCCTGCCAGAACGATTCCCCGTCCGCCCTCGGACTGCATCTGTTCCAGACGCCAAGCGCCCTCTTTTCGGATATCGTCCTTGACGGAAAGCTGTGCCTGCCATGCGGTATGTACAGCGGCGCGAACCTCCTTTTCGCTGATTCCCCATTCCTTGGCAGCAGTCTTCACCAGACGGTCAGCAGCAGTCTTCTCGGAGGTGAAGGCGATAAAGGGACGTATGTAGTGAACATCACCATCGGCGATGGCTTCCACATTGTTTTTGAGATTTTCCGCATAGGAAACCACGATGGGGCAGTTGTAGTGGTTCTGGGCATCCTTCGTCTCCTGATGCTCATAGAACACGCAGGGGTGAAAAATGGTTTTGATCCCCTCGTTGATGAGCCACTGGACATGACCGTGAGACAATTTTGCGGGATAGCACTCCGACTCCGAGGGAATGGACTCCATTCCCAGCTCATAGATTTTCCGGTCCGAGAAGGGCGAGAGCACCACCCGAAAGCCCAACTCTCTGAAGAAGGTTGCCCAGAAGGGATAGTTTTCGTACACATTCAGCACTCTGGGAATACCAATCGTTCCCCGGGGCGCATCCTTTAAGGGTTCACAGCCGAAGATTCGCTGTCGCTTGTACTCCACCATGTTGGGAGCCTTTTCCCCTGCACCGGAACCGTCTGCGCCCTTTCCGCAGCGGTTTCCGCTGATATGCTTCCGTCCGCCATCAAAGCGGTTGATGGTCAGCATACAGTTGTTGGCGCAGCCGCCGCAGCGGACGCTGGCTGTCGTGTAGTGCAAACTCAAAATCTCATCCAGGGAAAGCATGGTGCTTTCTTTTCCGGTATAGTGGTTTTTTGCCACCAACGCCGCACCGAAAGCACCCATAAGACCGGAGATATCGGGACAAGTCGCATTCACCCCGGCGATCTTCTCAAAGGCTCGAAGAACAGCCTTGTTGTAGAATGTGCCGCCCTGAACAACGATATGTCTGCCCAGCTCCTCCGCGCTTGTCAGCTTGATGACCTTGTAGAGAGCGTTCTTAATGACGGAATAGGCAAGTCCTGCGGAGATATC
Organism: Candidatus Pelethomonas sp.; assembly: GCA_045596145.1. Taxonomy (GTDB): domain Bacteria; phylum Bacillota; class Clostridia; order Oscillospirales; family Oscillospiraceae; genus Pelethomonas. The sequence continues at coordinate 45,464 of JAZOBV010000029.1, read as the reverse complement.
AGAGACCGTTGCCCCCTCCTTCTGCGCCTGCTTCACATTGGAGTTCATAAACACGGTACACCGCGTGCCAAGGTCTACGGGAGAGACAGCAAACAATGCCTCCTTTGCAAATTCCTCGGCAGTATAACCGAGACTCACCGCAAAATTCTCGATAAAGGAGCCGCAGCCGGAGGAGCAGGCCTCGTTCAGCATGATGCTGTCCACCGTGCCATTCTTGAGCTTGATGCACTTCATGTCCTGACCGCCGATATCCAGCACGCAGTCCACTTTACTGTCAAAGAACGCGGCAGCCGTACAATGGGCAATGGTCTCCACCACACCTTCATCCAACGAGAAGGCAGATTTCAGCAGAGCTTCCCCGTAGCCGGTGGAGCAGGCACGGACGATCTTTGCACTACCGGGCAGTTTATCTTTCAGCTCACCAATGGCGGTTTGCGCCGTCTGGATGGGATTGCCCTGATTGCCTGCATAGAAACGGTACAGCAGCTCACCACTCTCACCGATGAGTACCAGCTTGGTGGTGGTAGAGCCTGCGTCAATACCCAGAAAACAGTTCCCTTTGTATGCAGCAATATCCGCCTTTCTGACCACCGCACGGCTATGGCGGTCAAGAAAGTCCTTATATTCCGCTTCGTTTCGGAAGAGCGGTTCCAGCCGGGGCATCTCAAAGCTCACCTGCACGCCCTGTTGCAGCTTTGAGATCAGTTCAGTCAGTTCTATCCCTTCGGTACCTTCTGCCTCCAGCGCCGCACCCATGGCGGCGAAAAGATGGGAGTTATCCGGATCAACCGCGGTTTCTTCCGTCAGCTTCAATGTGCGGACAAAGGCCGCCTTCAGCTCTGTTAAGAAGTGAAGCGGACCGCCGAGAAAGGCCACGGAGCCGCGGATCGGCTTGCCGCAGGCAAGGCCGGAGATGGTTTGATTCACCACCGCCTGGAAGATAGATGCTGCCAGATCCGCTCTGGTCGCACCCTCGTTGATCAGTGGTTGAATATCCGTCTTGGCAAAGACACCGCACCGGGCGGCAATCGGATAGATTTGCTGATAGTCCTTTGCAGCTTCATTCAGCCCTGTGGCATCCGTTTGCAAAAGCGCCGCCATCTGGTCGATGAAGGAGCCCGTTCCGCCTGCGCAGACACCATTCATCCGCTCCTCCAGACCGCCCTTGAAGTAGATGATCTTTGCGTCCTCGCCGCCCAGCTCGATGGCAACATCGGTCTGAGGTGCTGCCGTTTTCAGCGCAGTGGCCACCGCCACTACTTCCTGAACAAAGTCGATCCCCAGCGCCTTCCCCAGATTGATAGAACCGGATCCGGTGATTTTTACTTGAAGTGCGCAGTCACCTATGCAAGTACGAGCATCCTCCAGAAGGGAACGCAGTGTTGCCTGCGTGTTGGCGTGATGACGGCGGTAGTCACCAAATACAAGCCCGCCATTTTCATCGAGAATGACCAGCTTTACGGTAGTGGAACCGATGTCGATTCCCGCGCGATAGGTTTTCATTTTCTGTATCCTCCTAATGGAAGAGCATAATCCCCAACCATTTTTCTATGTGACGACAAAGCGTAATTATCCCATTTTTCATATACTGGAACATCTTATCAGCAAAAGCGTGCAAGTTTTATGACCTATTTGTAAAGTTTTTGTGAACACGACAAATTTTACCTAAATACAACGAGGAAAACGATTTGCAAAAACATGAAAAGTTCATATTTCTCCAATATGGTAAATTCTAACATTTCCCTGCGGCATAGTTACGGAAAACGCAAAATGAAGGTAGAGGTTCAACTGCGTACGATTGCGATGGATTTCCGGGCAAGTCCGGATCATCCCGAACAGAGCGCAGATCATCAGCGGTCATTTTTTCCGGCTTTGCTCTGGAAAGAAGCTTCTGAAGTGCGGAAATATCCGAACATAGCAACGCTCCTTCTAATCCATCAAATCTTTTTGATGAGCAGAGCAGTTTCGTTTCCGTTTAGAAAGCCTCTTTATACTGGAATATAATGAGACCTTTATCCTCACATCCCGATTGGAGTGCAGAAAATGAGTATGTTTTTGACCCTGGCCTTTCTCTTCTTTGTCGGTTCGGTTTCCGGTTGGGTGCTGGAGCTGTTCTTCCGGCGGTTTCTGTCCGATGCGAACACCGAGCGAAAATGGATCAATCCCGGTTTCTGCACAGGTCCCTATCTGCCGCTGTACGGTGTGGGACTGTGCATCCTGTATCTGATCGTGTCGCTGGAGCGGTTTTCTCCGATCCAGAGCGTTTTCTGGAATCGGGCGGTTTTGTTCCTGCTGGCCTCTGTTGCCATGACGGTCATCGAGTACATCGCCGGATATATGGCGCTGAAGATCACGAAGGTTCGCCTGTGGGATTACAGCGGTGTCTGGGGAAACATTCAGGGCATCATCTGCCCCGCCTTTTCCCTTATGTGGGCAATTCTGGTAGCTGTATACTATTTTCTGATCCACCCCCACATTCTCGACGCACTGTCATGGCTGTCCCACAACCTTGCTTTTTCCTTTGTGATCGGCTTGTTCTTCGGTGTGTTTATCATTGATGCAATCCATTCTGCCCAGCTCGTTGCCAAGCTGAAGGAGTTCGCAGATGCAAATGATGTCATTGTCCGGTACGAAACCATTAAGACACACATCAGAAACGCGCACGACAAGGCACACCAGAAATACCACTTTTTCCGTCCGTTCCGGTCCGAGCGTTCTCTGAACGATCATTTGAAGGATATGCTCGCTTCCTTTGAATCACGAAAAGAAAAGCACAGAAGAAGAAACTCCAAACTGTAAAAACGTGAAGAACAAACAGGCTATGTCGTACATGAAGAAAATGTTATTGGTTGTTAATCCCCGCGCGGGGCAAAAAAACCGCAGATATCTTTAACCGGGCAGGATATGTGGTGCTTACACACATGACGGGACATTTGGTATTGCACAATTTTGAGGCGAATTATCCAAAAACGCGTGGACCCCTTGCGGCCCAAGGGTTCCCCTCGTTTTTTGCTTCTCTCTGAAATAGTAGTCATCCATGGCTTACGAATCAAAAGCCAGTCAATAGTATTGCCTTGCATACGGTTTTAGCGGGATGCTGTACCGCTTTCCGCTAAAACCGTATCATTTAGTTTTTCTATTATTTCTTCATCAGTTCATCACTCAAGGCAATGATCTTGTCCGCATATTTTGCCTTGCGGCCGGCAAGGATCTTTTTGTAAATCGGGTAATTGATGATAGCCATAGCCATACCGATCACGCCAATGACGATACCGGGAGTCATGGTCTCTGTCATGCCCAGCGTTGCGCCGATATCAGTCATAACAATGCTCATACCGCTGCCCATAATGATGGCGCTGATGGAACCGAATACATACGCAAACACATTGGCAGGGCGCTTTACCTGAGCGTCCAGCTTCTTCAGCGCGTCCAGACGGCTGTTTTCCTGCTCGGTGTACTGGGTGCGGATCTTCTGTACCAGAAATTCCTGATCGTTCTTGTTCATGTTATTATCCTCTTTCTTGTATGTTTGGTTTTGTGGTTCGTTTGACCTTATGGCTGTATCCTAACAGGTAATTGTTTTTATTTTTTTTGCGAAGTGTTTCTGTTTTGTTAAAGATTAAGTTTTTTCTGATATTACTTGCAGAAATACCCTGCGTGATATAGAAGATATGTTTTACAGCATTGGCGCAAAGATCCTTACCACCGCGCAGACGAAGCGCTGTAGCAGGCTGGTTTTCAGCATTTCCTTCGTAACAGGAACGCACTTTTCGAGTGTATCCTCCATGTCATGCCTCAAATCGCGGACAGCATCGCAGCGGTACATCCACACGCCGTTTTCAAAGTGGTGGACAAGGCTGCGGTAGTCCAGATTGATGGTGCCGATCATGGCAATGTCGTCATCCGCCAGATAGCTCTTGGCATGGACAAAACCGGGCTCATACTCATAAATCTTCACCCCCGCCGCCATCAAGCGGTGGTAAAAGCTGCGCGTCATGGCGAAGACCAGCTTCTTGTCGGGAATATGGGGTGTAATGATGCGCACATCCACACCTCGCAGAGCGGCATTTTCCAGATCGGTGCAGAGATCATTGTCGATGATGAGATAGGGACTTGTCATCCACGCGTATTTCGTCGCGCCGGAGAGCATATTCTGAATGACGCTTTTGCCCACACGATGCCGGTAAATGGGATGGGGACCATCGCCGAAGGGGATCACATATCCGTCCACCATAGTATCATTCATTTCGGGATACATATCCTCCCGTGCCTCGGGCAGCTTGCGCTGGTTGATGCCAAAATCCACATAGAAAAGCTTCGTCAGCTCCCGCACCGCTTCTCCCTCCAGACGGATGGCGGTATCCTTCCAGTGACCGTGCTTGACGATCTCGTTGATATACTCGTCGGCGATATTGATGCCGCCGGTATATCCGATTTTACCGTCAATGACGGTGATCTTCCGGTGGCTGCGGTTGTTAAATTCGCTGTCTGCGTTGCCCTTCAAGCGGGAGAAGGGAGATGCTTCAATACCAAACGATTTCAAGGTTTTGTGATAATCGCCGGGGAGGGTCAGCATGCAGCCGATGTCGTCATACAGCACCTTGACCTCCACGCCCTCTGCCGCCTTGCGCTTGAGAATTTCCAAAATCGAGTTCCAGAATTTGCCTTCCTCGATGATGAAATACTCCATGTAGATGAACCTCTCAGCAGACTCCAGATCCTCCAGAAGCCGCCCCAGCATATCCTCCCCCAAAGGGAAGTATTCCTGCTTCGTATTGGTGAACAGATTTGTTTCCGCAATGGTGCAGAGCATTTTCGCCTGCGCCGCGGCGGCGGGATTCTCTTCTTTCAGCTTTGCCAGCAGGTTTTCGGTGTCAGCCTCATAGCCGTGTCCTTTCAGCGCATCCAAACGGCGGATAAACCGCTTCTGCAGAGTGCGGGAGTAGAACATAAAATAGAGCATGAATCCCGCGATGGGCACGATCAGCACAAACAGCAGCCACGGCACCTTGTAGTCCGGATTGTCGTCTGAGGAGACGATCCGAATCACGCAGGCGATCTCTGTCAGCCACGCCAGAATGTAAAAATATGGGACATAGTAGCACAGCGCAGTGACGATGGCGAGGATCGCCGCCACCTCAAGAACCGTAATCAGGATCGCAATGATATAGCGGACAGGGATGTAGGAATACTCCCTCTCCACGGTTTTCTCGTTCACTTTGTATCGGTAGCTCTTTTTCATACACAACACCTCGTTACGTGACAATAGCGAGATGCTGAGCATCCCGCTGCTGTCGTTGATATTACTGCTCTCCGCAAAGCTGCGCGGCAAGCTCCAGAATTCTTGCCTGATGCTTATCCCTTGCCTTCTTGATGCAGCGGCGGTATACCGGATAGGCAAGAATCATGCCCACCGCACCGACGATGCCGAAAAAGACACCCAGCACCATACTGTTTCCAATCGCACCCAGACCAAAGCTCATGCCCAGACCAAACACCAGACAACTCAGAATGCCGACGATCAACGAGGGGATCACCCCCGCATTGTCCACCGTACGGTCAAGCCGCTTCAGCTCGTCCAGAGCACTCTCCTCCTTGGGGAGATACTTGTCCCGGATCATCTGCGCTTCTCTGCTCTGCGCCGCAGAATAATTATAACTAAATGCCAGTTCGCTGCTCATGATCGGTCTTACTCCTTTCCGGAAAGTCTTTTCTTTGCGTCCTCCACGCTCTCGCCCTCTTTGGCAAACAGAACGTCGATGAACTTGTCGCTGACCCTGTTGAAGCCCTCTACAACACCTTCCTCGATCTTCTTGTATCCTCCGACAACGCCGTCCTCGATCTTCTGATAACCCTCGGTAACGGTCTCGCTGATCTTCTCGATTTTATCTGCTTTATCTGCGATCTTAGCCATATTTGTATTCTCCTTATCATTTCGAAATTTAGCGGTTTCGCTTGACCTTATGGTTGTATATTAGCAGGCGATTGTTTGTGATTTTTTTGCGAAATGTTTCTGTTTTGTTAAACTGGCTATTTTTTAATCGTTAGCAGCTGCGACCGGCATAGATAACGGCAACAAGCAGAAAAAAGTATTGCGCAAAACAACATCAAAGGTTTTTTAAAAACCCTTGACAGGCTTATCAATATATGTTAATCTCTTGACAGCCAAAATCCGAGTGGGCTTTATCTTTGTATAACAATCAGAATTAGAACATAAATGTTCCTCCACGAACAGAAACGATCAGGAGCTGCTTATGAAAAACAGAAAAATATACTTATTGCTCACAAGATTTCCCGACAATGGCTCCAAAGTATTTGAACTGTTGACCGGATTTCACTACCCCCACGCTTCCATCGGATTGGAGGATGATCTAAACACTTTTTACAGCTTTGTCACCAAAGGATTTATCGTAGAAAAAATCACCCAATATGTGAAACCGGATCGAGCACCGTTTCCCTGTCAGCTATATGAGCTGAACGTCTCGGAAGATGCTTATTGTCGGATCAAAAGAATTCTCGAATACTTTATCGAATTCAGAGAGCTTTTGCATTATTCCAGGTTTGCGGTCACAATGAGTCTGCTGCGTATCCCATATAAGCGCGACCGGTTCGGTTTCTTTTGCAGTCAGTTTGTTGCCCATGTTCTCCAACACAGCGGAGAAGTTAAATTGAAAAAGAAGAGCAGCCGGTACTTATCCTGTGATTTAAGAAAGCTCTCCGGCGTGAAATTGAATTATCAGGGCAATTTAAAAACTATGATCGATCACTTCGGTATCGCACCTGGGATCGCATAAACAAAATGACAAAACTATCCCCCTGCGCCTTGCAAGTTTTCCCCTCTCTTATTGAAGGCACCCCCCGCAAACCGTTGCGTCACAACGGTTTGCGGGGGGTTACACAAATCCGGGCAATATTTACAGAACCGCGTGGAGTCCTTGCGGTGCAAAGGCTCCACGCGGTTTTCGCGTTTTCTTTGAAATAATAGTCAAATAGGGTCAATGATGGTCTGCCGAGAAGAAAAATAGCGTGATCTCTGACACACTATATACCTCTGTTAAGCTGTGAGAGTAAAGGTCACCTCATAAGGCTCCTTTGCCATTGCGGATGCCATGAGAGAAATTACCAGCGTGTCATTTGCTGTCAACCTGCCCTCGGTCACATTGCCCTCGCTGTCCGTGAACACAAATACACCGTTCTCCAGCGTATAGGTGCCGCTGGCACTGCTGCCCTCATACTGGTCTTCCCCCATCTTGAAGGTCACACTGTAAGAGAAGGTGCCGTCTGCGCCGACCTGAGCGGTGTAAACGTAGGTCACAGTGCCCGCCATGGCGCTCTCTTTGGTATAGCTTCCGGTGTAAGTACCGGCAGTCAGGACATAGTCCCCAGCCTGTGCAGTTGTGTCAGCAGGCTCTTCGTTCTCTGCACTGCCGTTCCCGCTCTCTTCACCGATGTAGGTCAGTTCAATGCCGCCCACCATATCAGGAGAGATGCCATTCTTTCCGTAAGGCAGATCAGTAATGACCTTCAATGTCCCGTCGGACTGGATCACGAAGGAAGCCGTGCGGTCATCAGTATAAGTCATGGTGTAGCAGGTATCGGTCAGTGCGTAGGTGCCCGCGCCCTTCTCCTCACCGGCATCGTTGGTCAGTGTAAAGCTTCCGTCCTCACGGAAGGCGATGGTGAAATTCCATGTCATACTGAACTCACCCTCCGCATAGACAGCACTGCCGCCGTAAACGCCCAACTGCAGCGTACCTTCATTGACGGCAGTTGTAGTTTCAGTATCATTTTTCCCGGTCGCGCCGCTTGTGGCATCGTTGTCAGCGGTACCGGTGTCGGCGCATCCAATGGCACACAGCGCCACGCACAGCGCAAGCAATACAGCAAAAAGTTTCTTCATAGTAATTTTCTCCTTAATTATCAATATTTTCAAACCATATGGCATCTCGCCAGATGATCCGCTCCGACCGAAACCGCATCAGGAAGCGGCGTAGTATGACAGCGCTCGCAGGCATTGGGGCATCGAGAGGCAAAACGGCACAGCGGCGGCGGGTCAACAGGACTTCTGGCTTCGCCGCTGAGAATGATCCTCTCTCTCTTAGCCGTCGGATCTACCTCCGGAATGGCGGACAGCAGCGCCTTTGTATACGGTACTGCGCTGTGGGCAAAGATTTCCTCCGTAGCGCCGCTCTCCATCACCTCCCCCAGATACATCACCGCCATGTGATCGGTGATGTGCCGGATCATGGAGAGGTTATGGGAGATGAACAGATAGGTCAGACCGTATTCCTCCCGCAGATCCAGCAGGAGATTGCAGATCTGCGAGTGAACAGACACATCCAGCGCCGAGGTGGGCTCGTCGCAGATGATAAGCTCAGCATCTGCACTCAACGCCCGCGCGATGGCCACACGCTGCCGCTGACCACCGGAAAACTCAAAGACATACCGGTCCAGATCCTGCATGGACAAACCGACCTTCTCCACCAGAGAAGCCGCCCTGTCCCGCAGGATTTTTTCGTTCCTCTCTCCCGCGATATACAGCGGCTCTGAGATGAGCTGCCACACGGGAAAACGGCTGTTCAAAGAGGAATACGGATCCTGAAACACCATCTGCATATGGCGGCGCACATTTCGCCAGTCGGCGGCGCTGCTGGTATTCGTTATCGTCTGTCCAAAGCAGGTAAAGGAACCCGACGTGATGGGGACAAATCCAGCAAGAGCGTTTGCCAGCGTGGTTTTGCCGCAGCCGGATTCCCCCACCAGACCGTAGATCTCGCCCCTGCGCAGCTCCAGATTCACCTTATGTACGGCAGAAAGTCTGCCCGGTTTCCCAAACAATTTGTTTTTGACCTTAAAATCCACGGTCAGATCATTGGTTTTTAAGATGATTTCTTCCATAGCTCCTCCGTGGTGTAGTAACAGCGTACTTTTCTTCCGCCGCGGTCCATGAGCGGCGGCATCTGCTTTTTGCAGAGTCCGGTGCAGTACGCACACCGGTTGGAAAAATAACAGCCCTGCGGCTTGTTCATGGGATTCGGCACATTGTGGGGGATCTGCACAAAGCGGGAGACCTTCTTTTCCATCCCCGGAATAGTATCGATCAGCGCCTTGGTGTATGGATGCTGAGGCGCATGAAGAATCTCATCTACCGTTCCCTGCTCCACGATCTTGCCACAGTACATCACATAAACACGGTCTGCCATCTCACGCACCACACCAAGGTCGTGGGTGATCATCAGAAGAGCCATGTTTTCCTTCTCGCACCGCTCGCGAATCAGACGCAGGATCTGCGCCTGAATGGTCACATCCAGCGCAGTGGTCGGTTCGTCCGCGATCAGAAGCCGTGGGGAGAGTGCGGTCGCCATAGCGATCAGAATACGCTGCTTCAGTCCACCGGACAGCTCATGGGGGTACTGCTTCATCCGCATCTCCGGGTCGGGGATGCCGACCTTTCTCAGCATTTCGATACCTGCCGCCCTCGCCTCGCCGCTTTTCATGCTCCGGTGATACCGGAACACCTCACCGAGCTGCTCGCCGATGGTCATCACAGGATTGAGAAAGGTGGAAGGATCCTGAAAGATCATGGCGATCTCCTCGGCACGCAGGCGAAGCATCTCGTTTTCTGTTTTTGTCCGCAGGTCATGGATCGTTCCGTCACGGGATACAAAGTTGAACCGCTCCGCCGCCATATGTGCCGTGCTCTCATTGAGCAGCTTCATGCAGGATAGTGCCGTCACGCTTTTACCGCAGCCGGACTCGCCTACGATGGCGACCTTTTCACCCTCGTGCACAACGATATCCACGCCTTCCACAGCACGGACAATGCCCTCGTCCCCTTGAAACAGGATCTTCAGATTCTTGATATCCAGCAGTTTGTTCATCAGTATCCTCCTGCTTCCTTCAGTGCAAGCGCTTCTTCCTCGCTGATATCGGTCATGGAGGCAAAAACCGCCTCCACACTGATATCAGCAGTTTTTTTCTGTGACCGACGCTTCATTTTGGGATTCAGGATCTCCTCCAGTGCGCCGCCGATCTGCATAAAGCCGAACACCGTGATAAAAATTGCCACACCCGGTGCGATGACCCATGTCCAAAGTCCAGAGGTGAAGGCACTCTCCTGCGCGGCCACCAGAATTTTTCCCCAGCTCATCACGGAAGGATCACCCAGTCCGATGAAGCTCAGACCTGCCTCCGCGATCATGAACCCGGCACAGGACAGCGCACAGTTCATAATGAGCAGATGGGATACGGAGGGCATGATGTGCCGAAACATGATGTAAGTTCTGGAGCCGCCTGCCAGCTCCGCCGCGCGAATGTAATTCATGTTCATCACGGACAGAACCTGAGCACGCACCATTCTTGCGGTACCGCACCAGCCAAACAGCGTAAACACAGCGATCATCATCAGATAGCTGGAGGAGAGATTGCTTAAAATCATCATCAGCGGCGTGGTGGGCACCACCAGAAGAACATTGATCGTGTTCAGAATCACCGCCGCGCTGACCTTTCCAAAGTAGGCGGACACGATTCCCAGCGTCGCCCCCAGCAGCGTCACACACAGTCCCGTGGTCACACCGATAATGAGAGAGATTCGTGCGCCGTAGAGAAGCTGCGTCAGAATATCAATACCGTTTTTATCCGTACCCAGCGGGTGCGAGAGCGACGGTTTCGTGAGACCGTTTGCGATGTCATAGGCATCCAGCTCATAGGGTGTCAGGTACGGCGCGAATATCGCGCACAGCACCACGATTCCCACCAGAACCGCACCTAAACGCCCTTTGGGATGGGCAAGAATCTTCCCCAGAAAACGCACCGTTTCGTGAGCGGCGGAGGAAATATGCTTTTTGATGCGTTTCATCCCTTACACCTCTTTCACTCTGGGGTCAAATTTGTGGTAAACCAGATCTGTCAGAAAATTGCACACCACTGTGATCACCGCGAACAGCAGCAAGATTGCCTGCGACAGGAGATAATCTCCGGTATTGCACGCCTCCAGCAGAAGCTGTCCCATTCCCGGCCAGGAAAAAATCTTCTCCATCAGCACACTGCCGCCCAACAGTCCCGCCATGGAAAGTCCCACGTTGGTAATGAGGGGCAGCAGCGCATTGCGGAAGGTATGCTGATACAGCACCACATGGGCAGGCAATCCCTTGGCACGAGCGGTGAGAATGTAGTCCTCATTCGCCACGGCGATCATACTGTTGCGCACCAGAAGGCCATAGGAGATCACGCCGGAAAAGACAGAGATCATCACCGGAAGCGCCGCGTGGTAGGCCACATCCAGAATATCCGCCAGCGGAACGGATGCCAGAAGTGCCGCTGCCAGAGATGCGGGAAGTCCAAGGAAAAGAAAGAGCGATTTCCTCGTGACCAGCCGGAGCAGCAGGGACAGCACCGCCCCCACTGCCAGTACGACCAGAAATGTCCCGCCGTTCATAACCAGTGTGTATCCCGCCGTCATCGCGCCACGGTAGGGAAACAGCTTCATACTGAAGCCAAACAGCATCACCGCCACCATGGCAAGCCAGAAGGACGGAATCGCCGTCGTTACACCGGAAAGCCACAGAAGCGCTTTGTCCATTCGCTTTCCGCGATGCTTCCCCGCCACCGCACCGACCACGATGCCAAGCAGCAGCGAAAGCAGCATGGAGGACACCGTAAGCACCATTGACCACGGAATACGGTTGAACATAACAGCCCAGACGGATTCCTTATAGTAATGGGACTGACCAAAATCCAACTGTGCGATCCGTTTGAGATACGAGAAATACTGCTGCCACAGAGGATCGTTGAACCCGTATTCCTCACGGATCTGGGCACGCAGCGCCAATGCGTCCTCCGGCACGCCCACGAAGTAGGGCTGCGCCGGATCGGTGAAGATCATTCTCGGGAGAAAGAAATTCAGCGTGACAATGATGAACAGCACCAGCAAGGAGCTTACAACTTTTTTGAAATAATAGGTTTTCAAGGGGGTTCCTCCCGTTCGGAGTTATTGCGTGTTTCTCATCAGATAGCGGATCGAATAGGTATTCCAGATGGACTGCCCCTGCGCCTCGATCCAGCCGCTCCACTTCTGCTCGCTGTAGAGTGTGATGGTATTCTCGCAGTAGAGAGGGATCTCAAGGGCAAGTCCGGCCAGATACTTCCGCACTTCCCGGCAGCGCTCATATTGTTCAGTGGTATCGGAGGTCAGCTCCATCTCGCTCATCATCTCGATCAGCGTTTGGTCGATCAATCCGGAATAGTTGAACAGGCGCACACTTCCCGTAGCGGGATATACGCCGTAGCGGGCGTTGAACATCAGAAGCTTATCGGCATTGTAGGTCACACGGTTGATGATCATATTAAAGTCCGCATTGTTCTGCTGCTTGATATCCTCGGAGTAGGTGGAGGTCGCCTGATCGTACTCCACGGTGATACCGATTTTTCTAAGCTGCGTGGCAAGCGCTTTCACAGTGATCTCGTTATCCGGGGTAGCGTAGATAGAAAGCGTAATGCCACGGCTGCCGTTTTCGTCCATCTGGTAGGGTGTCGTATCCAGCAAAGCGTTTGCCTCGTCCACGCTGGTTCGGTGATGGACATAGTTTCCGTTTTCATCCATGTAGGCATGGTCAAACTGCTCCTGCACCAGACCATCGCCCACCGGAACGCCCATCCCGTGAAGCACCTCGTCGATCAGCGTCTGCTGGTCGATGCAAAGCGAGATCGCCTTGCGGATCTCGTAGGAATATCCATCAAAGCTCCCCTCCCGGAACGCTCCATACGGGCCAACATTGAACAGCAGTGTCGTTACCGTTTCGCTGGTAACGGCGGATGTCTTCACATTGCTATAGGCACTGTTGCCGGAAACCGCGTGAGCTTTCGCGCTGCTTACGCTGTCCAGCATCAGATCCACGCCGCCCTCGTTCAGGGCGCTGATCAGCACATCCTCATTGCTCATCAGAATCACCGAGATATTGCGGATCGGCTCTCCGGCAAACATCTCTCTCAGCAGCGACTCGTCATAGTTATTCCGGAGGGTAGCTGTGATGGAGCTGCCCTCAATGTACCCACCCTCGGCAATATGGTAGGGGCCGGTACCCACAGGACTCAGATTTTTCTCCTTTGCGGGATTTCGGACCGACTGCCAGATGTGCTTAGGGATGATGACAATGGAATTGCAGATCGTTTTCATGGAGGTGTAATTGCTGCTGGCAAGCACAAAAACGAAGTCTCCATCCACCACTTCGCTTTTGTAGTAATCGGTCAGAAAATATGCCTGACTACCCAGAGATCCGGCGTACTTTTTGATGTAATCAAAGGTAAACTTGATGTCCTCGGCAGTGAAAGGCGTACCGTCAGACCAGGAATGCCCCTCTACAACCTTGAAGCGAAAGCGAATCCAGTTGGTTTTTGGCACCGCGATCAGCGCACGGACAAGGAATTCCTCTTCAGTCTCGTCGATGGGGTTGCCGCCCTCATCGTAACCAAACACAATGGACTCCCGCTCGCACTGCTCCAGCCACTCCTCCTCGGTGGGGTCAAAGAATTCGTAGCCATACACACTGTCCCCTGTTTTGGGGAACGCACCCTCCACCTCCACCAGACCATCGGCAAAGGCAAGAGGATTTACCGAGGTGTCAACCGGCTCGTAGACTGTTCCATCCGGGAATATGTAGGTCTCCCCCTCCACATAGTCCGCCGGAGTGGAGGCGCTGCCCAGCAGCGTGTCGTAAAACAGGCTGACAAAAAAGGTTGCGGAGTTTTCCATGGAGGAATAGGGGTTCAGATTCTTCGGCAGGGCCGTGGTACCCACACGAAGGGAATCGGCGTATTTGTCAGCACGTCCCGCGCAGCCCGAAAAAGCCCCCAGTATCATAGCGCATGCCAACACCAGCGCAAGAATCTTCTTCATGCTCATACCGATCAATAAGGAATGGGCGTGCCAAAGCCGGTCTTTGTGGCGGAGTTGTCAAAAATCTCCTCCACAGTGAAGCGGTAAGCGGGGCGGGTCACCCAGCGCTCAATATTAGGCGCGTGGTAAACATCGTGCTGCGCGTTGATGAACTGCTGCAGCAAAGGAAGCTCAAAGGGCGAGACAGCGCCAGGCTCGTTGCGCTTTCCGATAATCTCCATGGTGCCGCGCACCTCATAGGAGATCATCGGCGGCTGATAGAACAGCAGTGTTGCCTCGGGGTTGACCTGATAGTTCGCCCAGCTATGGTTGAAGGCCATTTCCACGCTGTAGATATGGCTGAAATCCACCGTCTTTTCCGCTTCCTCGCTGTACAGCCACTTCATCAGAAGCTGCAGGCCGCGGCTCTGGTAGGTCTTGTCAGTGGGATCGTAGGTCTTGATGTGTTTAATGTACGCCGCAAGGGCTTCTTCCAGATATTCTTCTCTGGGAATGAATCCGATGCCCTTCACCGAGCCGTTCAGTCCTGCAGGACCGTGGCTGATAAACACAGGGTCGTGGGAGGTGAAAGACAGAAATACCTTCTCCGGTGTCATGTGCTGTCCCTCTGCCAGCGCCTTCACGGTGTTTCCTCTGGTGCGGTAGGCCCAGTTGAAGAAGCGGTTCAGCTCTCCGTTTTCCATTCTTGCTCTTTCCATGTTGTTACTCTCCTTTTTCGGTTACTCTGATAAATTGTGCGGCAGACGCACGCATGGAGGCCTGCTCGATATTAAACGCGGTAGAAAGGCTTACACCGTTATAGCCGGTGCCCTCGGCGATCTCATCAGAAGAGACCAGTTCGCCCTCACCGGTCATAATGTCGTAGGTAAAGGTAATCGTCTCTCCGTCAAGCACATAGCTTCCGCCAGTGGCACCGAATACATGCATAACACTTGCCATCTGCATAATGCTTACACCAAAGGTGGCATTTTCCCGCAGGCACAACGAGTAGCCGTAGACCATGGGACCCATACCACTTATCTTCGTCATATAGCCCACATACACATCGCCATCCATCTCCGCAGGAGCCGTTTCATAGAACCGGATGGCATTGGGTGTCATACCACCGGACAGGTAGAAAGGCATTTCGAAGATGGCATCCACGATGGCGACCTCCGTGACCTCGGCAATCTTGCCGTCGGCATAGGTATAGGCGAGGGTAATGGTCTCATCAAGTTCCTCGTTCTCGCCCAGAGAATAGGTTCCACTGTACCGGGCAGTGGTGTGCGCTCCGTGATCCAGAACACCGACATAGAATTCCGCCGTGCCGTCACTCATCAGATTGAGCAAAACTCGACTGCTTCTTTCCGCAACGCCATTTTCGTCTGCATTTTCCTCATATCCAGCAAGGAACGAACGCAAAACTGTTGGCTCGCTGTTTTTTCCCGCGCAGCCGGTTACCGAGAGAAGCAGGGCAAACACACAAAGAGCAGATAATAGTTTTTTCATATTGAACCTCCGTTTTCAGTTAGACGCAGCTAACCGGTTTGTCAAATTTTAGAGGGCAACCGCCCTCTAAAATGCTTTTGCTTCAAAATGCGACTTATTCCACCGCTGCCTGAACAGGGATGGTCTTCACACCGAAACAAAAATACACAATGTGGAACAGCCACACACATGCCAGCACCACGCAGCCCACGACGACGCCCTTGAGCCCCATCATCACAAAGCCAACGCTCATCAGCAGCGTCACAGTGACCATGATGCGGATTTTCGTCTTCCACGTCATGCCCCTGCCCGCCACGTAGTCCTCCAGATTGTCCTTGTAGAGCTTCGTACCCTTGAACCAGCGGTCCAGCTTTTCGGAAGACCGGGCAAAGCAGACGGCAGCCAGCATCAGAAAAGGAACCGTAGGCAGCACAGGGAACACCGCGCCGAGCGCGCCTAGACCCAGACCAATGCAGCCGATGATGATATACAGAATTTTCTTCATTTGAATTTCTCCTACTGTTTGTCGTTAACTCATTCTACCGTGCTCCACGGAATAAGCCTTATCCACAATTCCCATGGTGGATTTACGGTGGGACACCAGCACCACGGTTTTGCCCGCGCGTTCCTCGTGAAGAGACTTCAAAATCACAGCCTCATTGAGACTGTCCAGATTGGAAGTGGGTTCGTCCAGCAGCATAAAGGGCGCATCGTGGAGAAACGCTCTCGCAAGGCCCAACCGCTGACGCTCGCCGCCGGATAGGGTATCGCCAAGTTCGCCCACCGGGGTATCATACCCATCCGGCAGACTCATAATAAAATCGTGGACAGATGCCTTTTTGCAGGCGGCGATGATCTCCTCATCGGTGGCATCCAGCTTGGCGATGCGCAGGTTGTTACGGATGCTGTCATGGAACAGGTGGGTTTCCTGTGTCACAAAGCTCTCCATATCACGGAGGTTTGCGGTATTGATCTCATCCACATTTTTACCGGAAACCTTGACACTTCCCTGCTGCACCTGCCAGAAACGCATGAACAGCTTCAAGAGCGTGGACTTACCACTGCCGCTGCGTCCCACGATGCCGATGATCTGATTCCCCGGAATTTCTACCGAGAAATCATCCAGAATGGTATCCTTGTCATAGGAGAATGTGACATTCTCCGCAGATGCGCCGTGAAATTCCACATCTTCCCTGCCGGTGATTTCTTCCACCACCGGACTCTCATCCAGAATGTCGAGCACACGGTTGCCTGCGGCAAAGGTGCTCTGCAAGGTACTGCCCAGTGCCGCCAGTGCCACGCAGGGACCAAAGGAGCTCATCAGCGCCAGCGTACAGAGCAGCGTACCGGAAAAATCACACAGACTTGCAGACAGGAACAGCATGGCAAGGTCAAATACCAGAATGACAGCACCGGTGACGGCGTTGTTGCGGCCCGCGGTGCGCTTCATGCGCTCCTCGTCACCGGAGAGGGCATCGGTCTGTTCGTTCATCTGCGCCATGCGTTTTTCGCCCTGTCCATACTGCAAGGTCTCGGAAAGACCGCGCAGGGAATCCAGCACAAAGCCTGCCAGCTCACCGGACCTGGCACGAAACTTCATGCCGTCATCGCCGGAAAGTTTGGAGGTAACCAAAGGGATGACCAGACCTACAACAAGGTAAGCACCAGCAGCCAGAACGCCCAATCCCACATGGTAACTGCCGATAAAGACCACCATCACGATGCAAAAGAGAATGGCAATGCAGATGGGGGAAATGGTGTGGGCATAGAACACCTCCAGAAGCTCAATATCGGAGGTGATGATATTGATGAGGTTGCCCTTGTCTCTACCCTCCAGCTTGGCGGGGCAAAGACGGCGCAGCGCACCGAACACCTTATCGCGAATCAACGCCAGCAGCTTGAAGGCAATGAAATGATTACACGCCTGTTCGGCATAGCGCAGAAAGCCGCGCACCAGCGCAAAGATCAGCACGGCCGCAAACAGCACGCCAAGGCTCATAGACCACTCGGGGTGCAGAACCTGTAGTACCGCAAATCCACCGAACACAGTGATAAAGGTGGCGCAGAGGTGTCCAATGAGCCCCATGGTGATCGCAAGGAGCATGTATCCCGCGAGGGGCTTCACCAGTCCCAACAGACGGCTCATAACCTGAAATCCGTTTCGCTTCATTACCGGACACCTCCCTTCGCATAGTTTTCCAGTTCCTGCTGGGCATTCCAGAGATGGGCGTAGGTGCCCTCTCGTGCCAGCAACTCGTTGTGTGTGCCGCTCCCGGCAATACCGCCTTTTTCCAGCACATAGATATTGTCCGCGCCTGCCACATTGGCAAGACGGTGAGAAATCAGAATGACGGTCTTGGTCTTAGCCAGCGCATGGATCTCACGCATGATATCATTTTCACTCTCCACATCAATGTTGGAGGTGGCTTCGTCGAAGATGTAGACCGGACTATCGTGGAGCAGCGCTCTTGCCAAAGCAAGGCGCTGACACTGACCGCCGGACAGGTTGGATGCCTTCTCGTTCAGCGTGGTATCCAGACCATTTTCACTGCGGAGGAAGTCAGCCAGATTGACCTGCTCCAGCACCTGCCAGAGCGCGGCGTCATCGGCATTGAGACAAGCCATCAAAAGATTCTCACGGACGGTCCCCTTGAACAGATAGCTCTGGTGGCTGATGTAGGTGAAGTTTTCCATTAGACTCTCTTCGGAGATCTCAGAAAGAGGTAAAGCACCAACGGTCAGCTCTCCGGTATAGCCCTTGCTTCTGCCCATAAGGATAGAAGCGATGGTGGATTTTCCGCAGCCGCTCTCGCCTACAATGGCGGTAAAGCTTCCTTTTGGGAATACCATATCCACGCCGTGCAAAATCTCCCGTTCCGGTTCGTAGGAGAAGCGGAGATCATGCAGCTCAATGGAGCAATCATCGGGAACCAGCTGGGTCTTTTCTTCCGTCTCCGGCAGATCTAAAAGGCGGAAAATCTTATCAGATGCCGCCATGCCGTTCATCGCGATGTGAAAGAAGCTGCCCAGCATTCGCATGGGCAGGAAGAAATCCGCCGCCAGAAGAATGATCATCAGGCATCCGGCAAGGCTTACATTCCCGGCACGAAATTGGGTAGTCGCCAGAATGACTCCCAGAGCCGCGCCTCCGTAGGCGATGAGATCCATGATGGTGATGGAATTGAGCTGCATGGTCAGCACCTTCATGGTGATCTTGCGGAAGTGCTCACTCTGTTCGTTCATCTCCTGATGCTTGAAAGCATCGGACTGATAAATCTTAGTGGTGGTCAGTCCCTGCAGATTTTCGAGGAAGGTATCACCGAGAGCCGTGTACTGTCCCCAGTATTTGGCAAGGAGCTTTTTCGCCCAGCGCTGCACCGCAACGATGGTGACGGGGATCAGCGGCACGCAGATCAGCAGCACCACCGCAGCGGGAAAGCTGATGAAGCTGAGTACAACGAAAAGCGTCAGCGGTGCCAGCATGGCGTAGAAGAATTGGGGAAGATATGCGCCGAAGTAGGTCTCCAGCTGATCCACGCCCTCTACCGCAACCTGCACTACCTCGCTGGTCTGCACCCTCTCCTTGTAGGAGGTACCCAATCGCAGCAGCTTGCGGTAGATCATCTCACGCAGCGTTTTCTTCACCGCCCTGGAGCTGAGATAACCCATACGGCTGGAGAGAACAGCGCAGACAAAACGGATAATAACCGCCAGAGCAGCGACGATCGCTGTGGTGACGATGGTTTTCCCCTCCGCGTTCCCCTCATATAGGCCTTGCAGAAGATGGGCGATGGCACCCATCATGGTAATATTTGCCGCCAGTGATACCCACTGACAGGCTACATTTCCGGCAATATATTTTTTGCTTTCCTTGACTGTGCCGATCAGTCGTTTGTTGATCATCATATATAGGTTACCATCCTGTTTTGGAAATAAAGACCGCTAGTTAGCTGCCGCTAACCTGCAACTCAAATAAAAGCGGCTTCTATTGCCGCCGGAAGCGGTTAGCTGTCGCTAACCTCGGATAATATAGCATAGTCAAAGCATTTTGTCAATCTCTCCATTTCATTTTTTCAACGAAAACTGGACATAAAAAAACATCCGCAGACTCATCTATGAGCTTGCGGATGGTAAGAAAATACTTGTCTTGTATCGAATGGGGGAGCGCCGCTCCCCCAAATTATATTATGTTCTATTTCCCGCGAACTGCGTCATGTAAAGTTCATAGTATTTCCCCTGTCTGGCAAGCAGTTCCTCGTGATTTCCCATCTCCACCACGCGTCCCTGATCCATAACCACGATCTTGTCCGCGTCGCGAATGGTGCTGAGTCGATGGGCGATGATCAGACTGGTACGGTTTTTCATCAGCTTGACCATGGCATCCTGTATCTTCTTCTCCGTTCTGGTATCCACCGAGGAGGTCGCCTCGTCCAGAATCAGAATTTTCGGGTCGGCAAGGACCGCTCTGGCAATGGACATGAGCTGGCGCTGACCGTGGGACAGGCTGGCGCCCGCCTGCTTGAGGAAGGTCTTGTACTTGCGCGGCTGGCGTTCGATATACCGGCGGATATTGCTCATCTCGGCAGCATTCACCATTTCCTCATCTGTGGCATCCAGATTGGCATACTTGATGTTGTTCTCAATGGTGTTGGAAAACAGCACCGTGTCCTGCAGAACGATGGCGATATTGCGTCGAAGGAAATCCCGTTTGAGATCCATGATGTTCACGCCGTCCACAAGGATCTCGCCTTTATCCACCGGATAGAAACGCATCAGAAGGTTGACCACCGTGGTCTTTCCGCTGCCGGTGGAACCGACCAGCGCGATCTTCTGCCCCGGCTCCACATCCAGGTCAAAATCGTACAGCACCTGCTTGCCGGACACATAGGAGAAGTCCACATTCCGGAAAGATATCTTTCCGGTGATGCTGTCCGGCTCCTTTTCGCCGCTGTTGTCCTCGTCCGGCTCGTCCAGCAGGGCAAACACACGCTCCGCGCCGGCAACCGCGGTCTGAATGGTGCCGTAGAGCTGTGCAATTTCGTTAATAGGACGGGAAAACTGCTTGGCATAGATGATGAAGGCGGAGACCGTGCCGATGGTGATGAGTCCCGTGTAGGCAAAATAGCCGCCGAAGGCCGCCACGATCACGAAGCTGATATTGGAAATGCAGTTCATGATGGGACCCATAGAACCACCCAGAATTTCCGCCTTGATGCTCACCTTGCGCAGCTCGTCCGAGGTCTTGCAGAACTCCCCGATCACATCCTCCTGCTTATTGTATGCCACAATGGATTTATACCCGGTGATCATCTCTTCCGAGTGACCGTTGAGCTGACCGAGAATTGCTGAGCGCTTGCGGTACACCTTGCGCATGACCGTGGACATCTTTTTTGTGACGATCACCGTAAGGAGCACCGTGACCATCGTGATCAGCGTAAGCTGCCAGCAGTAAGAGAACATGATCGCCACCGTGCCGATGATGGTCAGCACGCCTGAAACCAGTGACCCCAGGCTCTGGGAAATCGTACTGGACACATTCTCCACATCGTTGGTCATGCGGCTCATCACATCACCGTTGGAATGGGTGTCCAGATATTTAATGGATAGATGGTCAATTTTCTTGAACAGGTCATGGCGCATCTGCTTCACAATGCTCTGGCTGAGCCGCGCCGCCAGCAGCGACTGGAACAGCGTGAACACCACATTGAGCAGGTATACCGCCAACAATGTGATCACGCAGGAAGAGAGTGTATCCCACGCCCTGTCCTTGATGGCATCAATGGCACCGCCTTGCAGAGAAGGAGCCAGAAGTCCCGCCAGCGTAACGCATACGACAGAGATCATCAGCAGCACCAGAAGCTTTTTCGCCTTTTTGAAATACTGCAGCAGACGCGCCAGCGTACCGCCAACATTTTCCGCGTGTTCCACGGTCTGCGCCATACCTCTGCCGGGACCGCCGCCCGGTCTTCCGCGGAAGTTCACTGTGTTGGGTGCGCCGTTTTTCGGCGCGTTTGTCTTGTAAAGGTTGGTTCCCGGTTCGGGAATCCGTTCAAAACCCTTGGGAAGCTCATGCTTCTCGCTCATTACGCCTCGCCTCCTTCCTTCAGCTGGGAGCGGTAGATGTCACGGTAGATCTCGGAGCGCTCCAGCAGCTCCTTGTGGGTGCCAATGGCGGATATGCCGCCGTTATCCAGCACCATGATCCGGTCCGCGTTCTGAATGGAAGCAATGCGCTGGGCAATGATGATCTTGGTCACATCCGGACATTCCTCCCGCAGCGCACGGTACAGCTCTGCCTCGGTCTTCAGATCCAGCGCACTGGTGGAGTCGTCAAAAATCAAGATCTCATGCTTTTTGAGGATCGCTCTTGCGATGGAAATGCGCTGCTTCTGTCCACCGGAGAGGGAGTGTCCGCCCTCCGTCACAGGCGTATGGTAACCGTAGGATTTGCCGCAGATGAATTCGTCCGCCTGGGCGATCTCTGCCGCTTTCTTGATGGCAGCAGGCTCAGCGCTTTTGTTCGACCAACGGATGTTTTCCGCGATGCTTCGGGAGTACAGCTCCGCCTTCTGCAGAACGATAGCGATCTTGTCACGCAGAGCGGTCAATTCGTAATCCTTTACATTGATGCCGTCCACCAGAACTTCGCCCCCGGTGGTATCATAGAAACGGGGGATCAGATGTACAAGAGAGCTTTTACCGCTGCCGGTGGCACCGATGACCGCCAGCGTTTCGCCCGGCGCTACACGGAAGGAGATATCCTCCAATATGTTCTGACCGTCGCTTCCCGGATACGCAAAGCTGACATTCCTGAACTCAATGCTGCCCGTCTCTTTCGATTCACTCACACCGACACCGTCTGTAATGATATCGCCACTGCGCAGCACCTCGTTGATACGGTCAGCCGATGCCTTGGCGCGGCTGAAGATCTGGAAGATATTTGCCATGAAGGTGATGCCGTGAAGGATCTGGGCAAGGTAGGTGATGGCAGCCATGGTATTGCCCGGAGTGATGCTGCCACCGTTTTTCACGGTGATACCCCCCACCATGATGACTGCCACCACGCAGACATTCAGCACGATATTCATGCAGGGGCTCATGAACGCCAATAGAGTCTGCACCCGCAGGTTTTCCGCGCACAGGGCGTCGTTGGCATCGTCAAACCGCCCCAGCTCGTAGTCCTCCTTGACATATGCCTTGACCACTCTTGCACCCGCCACGGTTTCCTGCATGATATGGTTGATGCCATCCAGTTTCTTCTGCACGATAGCAAAAAGCGGCGCGGTTTTTCTTAAGAAGAAGGTCACCGTGACCACCACAAAGGGCAGACCGCATGCCGCCACCAGCGCGAATTTCGGCGACTGGCGGTAGAGCATCAGAATGCCGCCGGCGAACATGACGGTGTTTCGCACAAAGCCACGCACAGCCATCATGACCATATTCTGCACCTGCATCACATCGTTGGTCAGTCGCGTGACCAGCGATCCGGTGGAGATCTTATCCGTCTGCTGGAAGGAAAGGTGCATGATCTTGGCAAACAGATCCTTGCGCAGGTCGTTGCCAAAGCTCTGCGCCGCCAGATTTGCGAACACACCGCAGAGAACGCCGCAAAAACCGCCCACGATCACTGTCAGGATCATTTTGATGCCCACAGTGATAATGAGCGTGATATCGCTTTTCAAAACACCGTTGTCCACAATGTCTGCCATCATATCCGGCTGGATCAGATCCATCGCCACCTCGCCCACCATAAAAAGCGGCGCAAGCAGGCAGAAAAACCAGTATTTTTTCAAATATTTCAGCATTGCCTCAATTCCCTCCGTATAAAATCGGTTAATTGCTCCAGAAGATCCATCAGTTCCTCTTCCCGCTCCGCGCCAATCAGCTCCGTGATAGCATCGTCAGCCTCGCCGAGCTTTTCATGAAGCCGCAGCGCCACGGCGGATCCCTTTTCGGTCAGATAGAGTTTGCTGCTTCGCTTGTCCGAAGGATCGGTCTCTTTACGCAAATAGCCGTCCTCCAGCATGCTTTTCACAATTTGATTGATCGCGGATGTGGTAACACCCACAAATTCAGCGGTACTCCGCTGACTGAAGCCGGGATGATGGTGCAGAAACATGATCACCGGTCGATAGGAATCAGGAACACCTTCTGCCAACGCAGCTTCCCTCACGTATTCATTCCAGGCATGCCTTGTTCGCGCCATTTCCCGCATCAAAGTTCGTCTCTTACTCATACGCAGCCCTTTCTATTAAGTAATAATTAACTTCTTAATCATTATAAATCTATTTGCTGCTTTGTCAAGTCAAAATTCCTGTTCAATGTTTATTTTGAATCAGATGAAGCTGACAATGGGCGGGTTAACGCCCACACGGGGTCTTTTCGGTGGGCCTCTGAAACGGAAACCATCGTTCGCGCGCAGGCTAAATCCTGTGGGCTTTTTCTTTATGATACAAAAGGTGGCAGGGACAAACTTTCCCTGCCACCATTTTAATTGATTAACTTGCCTCAAACTCACCAGACTGTGATCCTACGGTTATGGTATAGGTCTCGCCCTTTGCAATATAGGGGCTGGATAATATCACAACCGCAAAATTCAGTTCGGGCGTATGCTCGATAATGGTATTGCCATCCTTATCTTTCAGAACGATCTTTGTTCCCGCACTCTGATTACCAACGCTTACAGCAAATACGCCCTGCTCAGAGTCGCTGAATGTCTGCGCCATACCGGAAGCTCCCGTGCCGATGAATGTACCTCCGGTGATAATTCCGCTGGTATCATAGTCCAGTGTTGCGGTATCTCCTTGCGTCGGTCCTACAACGACGGTATAACCACCGCTGATTTCCAAAATGCCATTTGCATCCAACCCATCACCGGAAGAATTGATATATAGATTGCCGCCGGAAATCACAATGCTTCCGTTGGAATTGGAGGACATACCGCCCATTCCGCCACCCATTCCACCGGGCTTGCCGCCGCCAAACATAGCATCCCTGCCGCCTGTCATGCCGCTTCCATCGGTTCCTCCGGCAGCGTTGAGGCCGTCATCACTGGCAACCAGCTTTATATCACCGCCCTGTACATCAATATGAAGAGCCTCCAATCCCTCGTAGCTCTTGCTGATATTGATCGTGCCAGCCGTTATTGTAAGGGTATCTTCTGCGTGAATAGCATCATCACCGGAAGCGATTTCAAATGTACCGCCGTTTATCGTGACAGACAGATCCGAGTGTACAGAATCATCTGCGGAGTCAATATGGAAAGCACCTCCGTTGATCAAGATGCTGTTTGCTGCCTTGATGCCTTTCATACTGGTGCTGTTTTCGTCGGTGGTGTTTGTCGTGTTTTGAGAACCACCCGGTCTCATTCCACCGCGACCACCGCCACCTATAAAACCGCCGTAATTACCGGAGGAAGCGTTGGAACCGTTTACACTGCCGCCTCCAGCCAAGAGATCAAAGGTTCCGTTTTCGACCTGCACATACGCACCAGCAGCAATACCATCGCCCTCAGCCTCAATGTTCATCATACCGTTCGAGATATAAATAAAGCCAAGGTTTGCATCATCAGTGTTCTCACAGTGGATACCGTCTTTACCTGCATCGATTGTTATATTTGTTTCACCTGTAATTCTCACGCTGTCGTTTGCATCCAGCCCGTGAGACGCGGAATTGACGGTATATGTGCCGCTCGTGACAACAAGATCATCCTTGCAGACGATACCGTGTCCTGCGGGGGAAGTCACAGTCAGACTGCCGTTTCCGTTGAGTGTCAGGTCCTGTTTGGAAAAGATAACGGCATCGATGTTGTTTTCGTCAATGGCGGTAAATGCGCCGCCGTTTGACAAAACATTTTCCGTTCCATCTGCGAGAGTGAGAAACACCTTGTCAGCTTCGAGAATGTAGATCGGAGCTGAGGTTTCGCTGTTAATACTGACACCGTTCAATACAAGCTGCAGCTTTGCGGTATCGGGAGCATTGACGATAATCATACCATTATCGAGCGTACCGGAGATGATATATGTGGCCTCTTCGGTGATGGTGATCGTTGTCCCGGATATTTTCACGCTGCCCGAACTGGCGGCTGCTGATGTACCGTTCAACTGTATCAGAACGCCATTGCTCTCGTCATATTCCGTTCTTCTGTCCCGATCTGTAAACATATCTTCCTCTGCCTGTGAAAAATCCACATCAGCAGAGTCAACGGTCGTGTTTACTGTATCAGTGCCGGTTGAGTTGCTTGTTCCACCGCAGCCTGCGAGCAAGCAAAGTGACAACAAGAGTACCAATAGGATAGAAAGTGTTTTTTTCATAGCACACCTCACTCATCAAAGCTCCATTGCGGTGGTTTCCTGCCTGGATACCGTAATTTCAAGATTGCCGTTGCGGCAGCGAATCTTATCGATCATTTCTTTTTCCTTGGAAACATCACGAAGTGTTACGGTGTAGGTAAGCTTGAACATACTGCCCATGTTCGTGCTTTTTACGCGGATAAGGTCATGCGTCACGGTGTATTCTGCAAATATGTCATCAAAGACACCCGAATAATCGAGGTCTTCTGGAATTGTGATGGCAAAGGTCTTATAAGCATCCGAATTTTTCTTTGCACCAAAATCCAGACGGTTATACAGAACGAACACCGCACACATCACGGCGGTGAACACAGCGGCAAAGCCAAGATAGCCCATGCCGGCGATCAGACCTGCACCCATGGCAAGAAACAGTGTGCAGATTTCTTTTGCTGTTCCGGGTACGCTGCGGAAGCGAACAAGACTGAACGCACCGGCAACTGCCACACCGGTTCCAACATTTCCGTTGACCATCATAATGACAACGCATACAACCGCGGGCAGCAACGCCAGCGTTACAACAAAGCTCTTGGTGTAACGAGTGCGATACATATAGGCAAACGCCATAACAAAACCGAGAATCAGCGAAACTCCCAGGCAGAGTAAAAAATCCGTTACGCTGATTACTGTTGTTATGTCTGAATCAAATAAACCTCTAAATAAATTATTTAGCATGGATAGCTTCCTCCATCATTGTTTTATGCGCTCCGCATAAGTGCGGAAAAATCATCGTTTGATATGCCGTTCCGTATTTTGAGAACGACGTTTTGTAAATATGTTCTTCGGAAAGAACATGAGCCATCCACAAAGGGATGCCACCGGAACACTTTATTTCCATCAGCACTTTGCCTTCCGGCAGAATCGGCGTTCCATACACATCGGATTCGAGAGCCAAATCATCCAATCTGCATAGAATGGTGTCGTCGAAAGTGACGCGAAAATCCGATCCGTCGTTTGAATAAAAGGCTTCCCGCTCATAGGAAAGAAATGCTACGGGATGCAGAGTTTTGTAATAGTCGAGAAAATAATCTACTTCCTGTGATATTTGCGTACGCTTATGGCAATGGTGTTCCCCTGCGACCCACTCCAGTGCTTCTTCCTCCGGCAGAGAGATGCGGCGTTTGTATACCACATGATTGTACTTTTTCTTGAGTTCTACGAAAACTGTGCTGTCAGGTCTGGCACGGCTATAGCTTCGGATCCTCAGTTTTTCCTTGTAGTCCGGTTTCTCGATGGATCTGCGAATCAGCAGATAAGTATCAGTATCGTAATAAATGTTGCGGATGGTCGTTCTTCCATACTTATCAAGCTTCATATAGGGTGCCATCGCCGCCAGCACTTTTTCTTTCTGCTCAATGGTCAGCATATATTTCAATTCATAGCGTTTGAATACGGTTTGACAAGCCAAAATAAATCCTCCTGTACCTTGATGCTATCATGGTACAGGTGGAAGATTGAACTATTATTGAAGTCACAAAAGATTCACAGTTTCGTGACATTGAGTTGTGCGATTAAGATTTTGCGATGGCTACACGAAACTCTACAAGTCCATTATGGCAGTGAACATCAATCTTGCCGTGGTGTGCTTCTACAATGGCTTTGGCAATGGCAAGCCCGAGACCATAATGGTTGTCCATGCTGTTTCGCGCCTCATCAGCACGATAGAAGCGTTCAAACAACTGCGCCTGTTGTGCCTGCGGTATGGGTGCTCCGGCATTGATGACCGACAAAACAGCGGTGCTTCGATTATGTGTAAGGCTGATAAGTACCTCTTTTCCACCCTGACCGTGCTGTATCGCATTGTCCACAAGAATGGACACCAACTGACTGAGCTGCGTACTGTTTCCCGCAACGGTAACGCCATCTGCTATCTGTGCATTTAGAAGTAAGCCGTTCTCAAAAGCAACGCTCTCAAACGGTAATACACCGCCGGCAACCAGACGGCTGAAATCCAGATGCTCCATCTGCGGCTTTACATCCTCAGTTCGTGCAAGCTCAAGGAGCTGTCCGACCAGCTTACCCATCCGTTCATTCTCATACTGAATATTGGCAAGCCACTGGTTTTCTCCAATCTCACGCTGCAAAATATCGGCGTTGGCATTGACTACGGATACCGGGGTTTTCAGTTCATGTCCGGCATCTGATATAAACTGCTTCTGTTTCAGATAGCTCTTTTCAAGGGGATCGACGATCCTTTTGGCAAGATACTGGGAAAGAAAGAACATACAAACGAGTGCAATGCTTCCGAACACAAGTGTGTAGCGGAACAGGGTCGTCATGTTTTCCCGCATGACCGTGTTATCCATAAAAGCCACAAGAGTATAACCGTTCTTTGGAGCGACAAGATATACAAGGCTGCCTTTTGTGCCCTTTATTTTATTGTTCTTCAAAATGTCGGCGGCATAGGTTTCTAAGGTCTCCTCGTCATATACTTCCCGATCCCCGATGTCGGTCGCGAGGATCTGACCATCAGCAGCAACTGCCACCGAATAGAATGTTGACAGCTGAAAGGACGGATTATTATTGAATGGCTTGCCGCCGTGTTCGTTGCCCGGCAAAGGCTCCATCCATCCGGGAGGCAGCTTTTCCATATGGTCCGGTTTCATATGGTCGGTCAGAATATACATCTGAGCGTGTCTTTCCAACATATCAAAATTGATATTGGCAACCTCAAAATAACTTGAGGCGTAGATCACCGCAAGAGTTCCGAGAAACAGACAGACCAGAATTGACATGATGGTGGCGACGATTTTTCTTTTGGATTTCTTAAACATCGTCACACCTCAATTCATATCCGACGCCGCGTACCGCTTTGATTTCAGTCTTTGCTCCGACAAAGGCAAGCTTTTTGCGAGTGAATGACATGTATACCTCCACATTATTGTACTCAGCATCGCTCTCAAAGCCCCATATTTTTACCGCGAGCTGTTCCCTAGTCAGAATTTGCTTGCTGTTGGAAATGAGATATTCAAGAATGCGGTATTCCTTTTCGCTGAGCCGCACACTCTGACCGCTCGCTTTACAGGATAATGTTGATGTGTTTGTATCAAGGTAAATATCCCCATATGTCAATGTGCCGTCGGGCGTATTGATATTTCGTCTGCCAAGCGCACGAAGCCTTGCAAGAAGCTCCTTTGTCATAAAGGGTTTGGTCAAATAATCGTCGGCACCGCTGTCGAGTCCTGTCACCTTGTCATCCAGTTCCGCTTTTGCCGTAAGCATCAGAATCGGTGTTCTGATACCTTTTTGTCTTGCCCGCTTCGCAATTTCGTAACCATTCATACCGGGAAGCATTACGTCCAGAATGACAATATCATAAATATCGCTTTCGATGGCAGCTAAGCCGTCTTGTCCATTTGCGCAGTGATCTACCTCATATTTTTCAAGACGCAGGATTTCGCATAATGCCTGCGCCATGCGTTTTTCATCTTCTACAAGCAAGAGCCGCATTTTCGACACCTCCTCCAATGATAATTGTATTATAACATCATTGAAGAAAAATTGAAAACAAAAGACAGCAAGCCAAACTCTGCAAAGTGCGTTGCAGAGTTCGTTCACATCCTGAAACGCCCCCGGAAACCATATGTATGATTTCCGGGGGCGTCTCTTACAAATTATGTATACAGCTCATTTCAGCCGCAGCGTCCGTTTAGTTTCGCACTGTGAAGCGCGCAAGCATTTTCTGAAGCCGTGTTGCCTGTCCTGCCAGCTCGTCACTGGCGGCTGCAGACTCCTCTGCGACAGCAGAGTTGCTCTGCACCACCTGCGAGATTTGCTCAATGCCGCTGTTGACCTCCACAAGACGATCCGACTGCTCCGCACAGGCGGTACTGATCGTTGTAACCAATTCTGCAGATGTGATGGTTTTGCCCACCACGCTCTGCAGCTCCGCTGCTGTTTCTGCCGCTATCCTGGATCCATCTCGGATCGCCTCGTTGCATGCTTCGATCAGTACAGATGTGTCCTTAACAGATTCCGCAGATTTGGCAGCCAGACTACGAACCTCGTCAGCCACAACGGAGAATCCTTTTCCCGCAGTACCGGCACGGGCAGCCTCAACGGCGGCATTCAAGGCGAGGATGTTCGTCTGGAACGCGATGTCATCAATGATCTTGATAATGTTGTTGATCTCATCCGCGCGCTTGGCGATGGTCTGCATTGCGTCAGTCAAATTCTGCATTTCGGCATTGCTGCCTTCAACACCGGCACGCACCTCTGTGATCAGCGTCTGTGCGTTATGGGAAGCCTCTGCATTTTCCTTGACCTGCCCGGTGATCTGATGGATCGTAGCCGCCAGCTGTTCAACAGCCGCTGCCTGCTCAGAAGCTCCCTGGCTCAGCGAGGAGGATGCTTCCGCAACCTGCGTTGCACTGGTATTGACCTGATCGGAGGAGTCTCGGATACCGGTCATTACGTTGCTCAGGGATGTAATGATCTCATCCATGGCCGTTTCAATATTTTTGAAAACGCCGGGATAATTGACGCTTGTCGCAACAGCAAAGTTTCCCTTTGCCAATTCCTTTAGACAGCGTTCCGTATCCAGAATAACTTCCCGGTTGGCAGCTACCATGTCTCTGAAATTCTGCGCCATATCGCCGATCTCGTTGCCGGAGGTATATGCGATCTCCACATCGTAATTGCCGCCTGCGATCTCCTTTGAGATCTCCGCGATCCGTGTAATCGGCTTGGTCAGCTTTGCGGCAAAGCGGGACATGGTGAGGCAGGTAAGGACAAGCGCCACAATCGTTGTCACCACCGTACCAAAGGCTATCTGCTGATTGGTCCCGATGTACTCCCGCTCCTCAGCAAACGCACCGATCGCCCAGCCCGTGTCGCCCAGCGGCATAGCATACAGGAAATTGGAAACGCCGTCATACTCCACGGTGCTGAAATTTGCCTGTCCACTGATCGCAGCGCTGTCTGCTTTCGCAAATGCTTCCAGCGACGGATCGTTCGCAGATTCGAGAATGCTATTTTCCTCATTCAAAACCGTGTCATAGTTTACATCCGCAATGGTGTAGCCCTCGCCATCCACGATATACATAGCGCCGGTCTCACCGATCTCAATGCTCACCATCAGATCCGACAGAACCCGACCATCAACAACCGCGCAGACGGTACCGATGATCTCTCCGCCGGAATTGCCGTCCTTCCAGATTGGTGCAGAAACCATAATATGTGTTTCCGTTTTGTCCGCCGTCACCATCGGCTTGCTGAAATACACCTCGCCCTTCAGCGCCATCTGGAAAAATTCATAACCGGAAAAATCCACACCCGTATTGCTGTATCCTTTTACATCCGTGGTATAGATCGATACATAACCATACTGCTCAGCCTTATGCGCAAGGAAAGCTTTGAGCTCGCTTTTTGAGAAGGACGAATCATACAGGATGGCATTTGTTCCCAATTCCCGTACGATGGTTTTCATTTCATCGATTTCACCTTCTGCGGCAATTTCTCCCGATGCCACAATATCCTTAAAGGATTTCTGTGCGCTGCTCACCGCAGCGACATAGCCGGCAATGCTGGAACCCAGACCGACCAGAAGCAAAGATATTGCCATTAAAATAAAACTCACTCTAATGATTTGCTTTCTGACGGATATCTTTTTTGTTTGCTTCATTTTGGTTTCCTCCCGCAAAGGTTTTTTATTCCGCTTCGTCACATTGCTTTGGTAAAGACTATCTGTATTTTACTCCTCATTTCATATTTCGTCAACAAAATACGGGGAATTTTGTCTTTAAAATCATGTGCGTTATGTTCCTAAAAGAGGGTTGGAGGTTTGATGCTGCTCCGTTTCCTGCCCTCAGCACATCGGCACACAAAAAGTTGAACCGAAGATTTGCCGGTTCAGGTGAATCTTCGGTTCATATCAAGATTTTTCTGTCACTCCACTCAGGCTTACATCCAGGAAATTTTGTTTTCCCGGTGCTTGCAGATTCGTTCAATATTCTTTCTGTGCCAAACAACCCAAATAGAAAACCGTACCTGCCATATGGGAAATAATCGTGAAGCAATGCACGGACACCGGAGCTCCCAGTTTCTGTTTCGTCTCACCTTGACAAAATCTATTATCGGAATATAATAGAAATACGAATTCGTACATTAAAAAGGAGACTTATGGACAGATTTGCATTTTTTCGCATGCTTGGTGAAGCGGTATACCGGATCGACAGTGCATACGATGTTTTCTCAAAGAATGCCGGAATAAAGGCCAACATGCTCTGGCTGCTCTCCGCGCTCAATGATGGTCAGAAGCATACACAAAGCCAGATTTGCTGGGACTGGAATTATCCGCGAACAACGGTCAACACCCTTGTGAAAGAATTGGAACAACAGGGATATGTTGAATTGATCCCCGTTACGGGAACACGTCGTGAGCTGTATATCGAGCTGACAGAAGAAGGACAAGCATACGCAAACAGCATACTAAACAAAGTCTACGAAGCGGAAGAAGAGTTATTTGAACGCTATGCAAGAGACCATGATACGGAGTTCGTCAATCAATTAAACAAACTTTCCAATATAATGAAATCTTTTTTCTATACAGGAAACTACGAAGAAGCTACGAAAGACGACTAAATTCCGAAAGGCGCTTTTACTATGAAATATCGTGTTCTGCCGCATGGCGGCGAAAAAATCAGCATCATCGGCATGGGATCGTCCGTGATTGGTGCGAAGCCCGAGAGCGAGATCATGGAGACTGTCCGCACGGCAGTGGACAACGGTATCAATTTCTTTGATATGGCAGGTGGTCATGCAACAATTTTTGAAGCCTATGGCAAAGCACTCAAAGGAATCCGTGACAAGGTTTATTTGCAGGTGCACTTCGGTGCGAACTATACGACCGGCGAATACGGATGGACCACAAACCTGGATGAAGTCAAAAAATCTGTCAAATGGCAGCTTGAAAAGCTTCAGACCGATTACATAGACTTCGGCTTTATTCACTGTCTGGATGAGGACAAGGATCTTGCAGCATACCGCGAAAACGGCATACTGGATTATGTGCTTGAGCTGAAAAAGCAGGGCGTGATCCGCCATATCGGTCTGTCTTCCCATACTCCCGCGCTGGTGCATCAAGTGCTGGATATGGGGATTGTGGACATCGTAATGTTCTCCATCAATCCTGTCTATGATTATGGACAGGGTGACTATGGCATCGGCAGCAACGATGACCGTCTGGCTCTCTACCGTCGCTGCGAAAAGGAAGGCGTTGCGATTTCTGTCATGAAGCCGTTCTGCGGCGGTCAGCTGCTGGATGCGGAAAAATCTCCCTTCAAGGCTGCTCTGACGAAAAACCAGTGCATTCAGTATGCGTTGGATAAACCCGGTGTCGTAACGGTGCTGCCCGGTTTCGGCGATAAGAATGAACTGATGGAGGTGCTGGAATACCTGAACGCAGATGCGGAAGATCGTGACTATTCCGTGATCGCCGCATATACACCGGAAGACGCTGCTGCCAAGTGCGTGTACTGTCAGCATTGCCATCCCTGTCCGATGGGATTGGATATTGCCCTGATCAACAAATATTATGACCTGACCAAGTTGGGAGACAATCTTGCCCGTGAACACTATCTGACATTGGAAAAGACAGCCTGCGACTGCGTGCAGTGCGGTCATTGCAACGGACGCTGCCCCTTCCACGTGGATCAGATGGCACGGATGCAGGAGATCGCGGCATATTTCGGCAAATGACCGTTGATATGAATACCTCGGAGCAGGCCTCAGTGCCTGCTCCTTCTCTGAACCGTTTCACCGCAAAGGAGCAAATGATATATGAACATATCTATTTTAAATCCCGGAACGGATCTCCGCGCGCAGCTTTCAGAGGGTAACTGACAATGAATAAGCTTGGATTTGGTTTCCTTCGTCTGCCCAAGACCGGGGACGAATACGACTGGAATACACTCTGCCGCATGACGGATCTTTTTATCAACGGCGGCGGATACTATTTTGACACCTGTTATACCTACCTGAATGGCAACAGCGAGCTGGGCATCAAAAAGTGTGTTGCAGAACGCTATCCCCGCGATCGGTTTCAAATCGCAGAAAAACTGCCCGGCTATCAGTGCAAAAGCTACGAGGATGCGCAGCGTTTTTTCGACGAGGAGCTGGAACGCTGCGGCGTGGAATACTTCGATGTATTCATGCTGCACTGGCTCAACGGTAAAAACTACGAAACTGCGGAAAAATACGACCAGTTTCGCTTTCTGCGGGAAAAGAAAGCAGACGGAACTGCAATGCGGATTGGTTTTTCCTATCACGACAGCGCCGCCCTGCTGGACAAGATCCTGACTGAACACCCCGAGGTGGATGTAGTCCAGCTTCAAATCAACTATCTGGATTGGGACACAGCAGGCATCGAGTCCGGGAAATGCTATGAGACCTGCGTGCGACACGGCAAAAAGGTCATCGTTATGGAACCTGTGAAAGGCGGCACATTGGCCGCTCTGCCCGAAGCTGCGCAGCAGCATCTCAGAAGTGTACATCCAGACTGGTCTCCCGCAGACTGGGCATTGCGCTTCGTACAAAGCCTGCCGGAGGTGGAAGTCTGTCTGAGTGGAATGAGTACAATCGAACAGGTCGAAGAAAATCTTCGCCCATTTGAACCTTTGACAGAAGATGATATCTCACATCTAATGAAAGTCCGCCCACTGATCGAGGGGCAGACAGCTATCGCCTGCACAGGCTGCCGGTACTGCACAGTCCATTGTCCGCAGAGAATTTCGATCCCGGATGTGTTCAAAATGTATAACGAGATCTGCCGCTATCCCGGAGAGGACTGGAAGATCCGGCCCAGTTATCTCCAACTGACAAAAAACTCCGGCATGGCTTCCTCCTGCATCGGCTGCAAAAGCTGTGAGTGTCACTGTCCGCAGCATTTGCCCCTTGCGGAAACGTTGAAGTTGGCAGCACTGAAGCTGGAGGGATAATTTTATTCCCTTCTCACCGCACAAACAGAGCAACAGGATCGCACCAGGACAGCTCAATGATATCCGTTGCGGTTGCTGTTTTCCGAATTTGTTCTATTGCCGCCGGTTCTGTTGTGGAATTTTTCAAAGGCAATATCGTCTACGTGAATGTAATGAAAAACATGAGCGTCGATTGCAACTGCTGCGCTGTGGCCGAGGATCCATGCATCGCTGACATTGGAATTCTGGTGGCCACCGATCCCGTTGCCATCGATCAAGCCTGCATTGATCTGGTGTATGCTTGCTCCGATCCCGGCAAACCCCATCTTCCGGAGCGGATCGAAAGCCGTAACGGCGTGCACACCATCGAAGCCGCAGCGGCACTGGGCTGTGCCAGCAGAAAGTATGACCTGATTGAGGTCAAGTAAATTCCAAACGCACTCAGCACAAAGTTTGTTTATCGAATTTTATGCCGGATAAGTTTTGTCACCAACCCAGAAAAGACTAATCCCCGCAAGCCATTGCGCTGCAATGGTTTGCGGGGATTAGCACAATCGGATGCAGTCTACTGGCCGGAGTTATCAGACCGTAAAACGGGAAACCCTTAACTTGCAAGGGTTTCGTTAGCTCTGCACAAAAGGCACAGCAAATTAGTGAAATGCGTGGAATCCTTGCGGTGCAAGGGCTCCACGCATTTTTCGGTATTCTCTGATATAGTAGTCAAATAGTGGTCAGAAACTATCTATGCAACAGGCTCTGCTATGTCCATTGGAAGTCAGCATACGCAGAACGATTTGCATGCTCTCAGGAAACAGGATAGCCATTGGCATGCAGGATATCCTTGATCTCCTTGGCGTGCTGGCGGTCTCTGGTCTCCAGTGTCAGATTCACAACACAGGAGGTAACATCGGACTGCTGATCCTCACGGTCGTGATGGATGGACATAACGTT
The DNA here is from genome assembly GCA_045596145.1 of Candidatus Pelethomonas sp. Classification (GTDB taxonomy): domain Bacteria; phylum Bacillota; class Clostridia; order Oscillospirales; family Oscillospiraceae; genus Pelethomonas. The sequence continues at coordinate 9,888 of JAZOBV010000029.1, read as the reverse complement.
GGCACCGGATCCGGCGATCACCGTCAGCAGACGGTTGAGTTCGCCGGGTTTGTCGATGACCTTAGTGGTGATATTGGTGATACGGCCGGACTTGGTGAGACCCTTGGTGATGATACGGGAGAGCATGGTCACATCCACATTACCGCCGGATACCAGACAGACCGTCTTTTTGTCAGCAGTGCTGACTTTACCAAAGAGAATAGCGGCAACCGTCGTAGCGCCCGCGCCCTCGGACACGATCTTCTGATCCTCCATCAGCGTCATGATAGCAGCGGCAATCTCACTGTCACGAACCGTAACGATCTCATCCACGTACTTTTCGCACATTTCAAAGGTCAGATCACCGGGGATCTTCACAGCGATACCGTCAGCAATGGTGGACACGGAGGAGAGCTCCGTGATTTCCCCCCGGTTGTGGGAGACCCACATGGAAGCAGCGCCCTCTGCCTGCACACCGATGACCTTGCAGGAGGGCTTGAGGTGCTTCACAGCGCAGGCGACACCGGCAATCAGTCCGCCGCCGCCGATGGGGACGATGATCTGCTCCACCTCGGGCAGCTGCTCAAGGATCTCCAGACCGATGGTGCCCTGACCGGCCATCACGTAGGGGTCGTTAAAGGGATGGGCAAAGGTATAGCCTTTCTCCTCGCACAGGCGCTTTGCCTCGGCAGCCGCGTCATCGTACACGCCGGGAACCAGAACCACCTCCGCGCCGTAGTTCCTGGTGGCCTCGATCTTGCTGATCGGGGCACCCGCAGGCATGCAGATCACAGACTTCATGCCAAGCTTGGTGGCAGACAGGGCAATGCCCTGCGCATGGTTGCCGGCGGAGCAGGCGATGACACCTCGAGCGCGCTCCTCCTCAGACAAGGTACGCAGCTTATTGTACGCACCACGGAGCTTGAAGGCTCCGGTCAGCTGCAGGTTTTCACACTTGATGTACACATTTTTACCAAGAGTCTTGGTGGGATTCAAAGGGGTCACGCGGGCAACATCCTTCAGCGCCTCCCGTGCTTCCTGAATCATTTTCAAGGTCAACATCGGATTACCTCCCGGATTTCTCAGATATCTTTTTCAGTGGTATTTCTGAAATTATCCTTATGTAATCCATTATATGACAAATCATTCAAAAAACAATCCCGGTTTGTATATTTTTTAACAATCCATCAAATTGGATATATAGACAATATCTATAGCATCGCAAAGTATGCTCAAGCCCCGCCAATCCCTTGAAATGGCATCGTATGCTCAACAGTACCGATAAATTCCAACATATATCTGAGATTTTGATGGATGTATAGTTAATTTCAATTCCCCCAAAAAAACTTATCAATATTCACAATTTGACTTCCTTAAATCTCATGATACACTGAGCGTGCAAATTGTTTCGGCTTCATTTTCTCTCTTTCTTCCACAGCTTGCGTATTGATTTTCAGGGAGAAACAAGAAACCCGGACACAGCTGCGATATAGAAATTACAAATAAATACATCGGATGACTGGCTCGGGAGAGGACGCGCTTGCGCGGCGCCGAAGGGGAACGCAAAAGCTCTCAGGCAAAAGGACCGGGTCATGACGATACTCTGAAAAGTACGCGTTTGCGTACACCGAAGGAGCAACCTTTATAAAAGCACAAAGGGAATCTCTCAGGTCAATCTATGGAGGCACAAAACTTTCACTGCTGAGAGTTTTGTACCTCTTTTAATTTTTTTAGGAGGCAACTATGAGCGAATTGAAACGCACTCCCCTCTTTGATGTCCATGTGGCAGCCGGCGCTTCCATGGTGGACTTTGGCGGATGGGAAATGCCCATCCAATACCCCGAAAAAATCGTTGCGGAGCATCTCTTCACCCGCGGCGGCTGCAGTCTTTTCGACGTGTCCCACATGGGTCACATCATTGTCACCGGTCCTGACCGTCTGAAGTTCCTGCAGCACGTGCTGACCAGCAACGTGGCCGCTCTCGCCGTGGGCCAGTCTCAGTACTGCATCATCTCCGATGAAAACGGACACGCCATCGATGATGCCTATGCCTACCGTTTTGAGGAGGACAGCTATCTTGTCGTCATCAACGCATCCAATACCGATAAGGATCTGGCTCATTTCAACTCCGTCATCAAGGATTACGACTGCACCATCACCGACATCACCAGAAGCCACTGCATCATCGCCGTTCAGGGCCCCAAGAGCGATGAGATCCTCACCGTCCTCTCCGGCGGCAGGGAGATCACTCCCGCCAAGCGCAACGCACTGAATACCGTAGAGCTGGAAGGCCGCACAGTCTGGGCCGCCCGCACCGGTTACACCGGCGAGCCCGTCTGCTACGAGCTGTTCGTCAAGACCGAGGAGGCCGTCTCCCTGTGGAACCGCCTTGTGGAGCTGGGCGCAAAGCCCGCAGGACTCGGCGCCCGTGACACTCTGCGTATGGAAGCCTGCCTGCCCCTGTATGGCCACGAGTTCGGTGCTTCTCCCGACGGCAAGGAGTTCCCCATCTTCGCCATGCCCATGGCACGCTTTGCCGTGAGCTTTGCTGATGAGAAGGGTGACTTCATCGGGCGCGAGGCTCTCAGCAAACAGTATGCTGCATTCAAGGCACTGGGCGAGGGTGACCTCTCCAAGATCGCTGATCTGCCCTACCGCACGCAGGCCATCGCTCTCATCGACCGCGGCGTCATGCGCGGCGGCATGGAGCTCTATCGCGGTGACGAGCACATTGGCTGGGTCACCAGCGGCACCATGGTCCCCTATCTCACCGAGACCGGCAGTGCCAACCGCTCTCTGGGCATGGCCTATATGAAGAGCGATGTCAAGGAAGGCGATGAGATCACCATCGACGTCCGCGGCAAGCGTCTGAATGCCCGCGTGGTCAAGAACCACATGCGCATCGAAGGAAACTTCGTCCGCCCCGTTATCCATCAGTAATCCCTTTAATTTCAAATAAACAACATTTTTTGGAGGTAATCTATCATGAATCATCCTGCTGAACTGAAGTATTCCAAGTCCCACGAGTGGGTCAAGACCGAGGACGGTGTCGTTGTCGTCGGTATCTCTGATTATGCACAGGACGCTCTGGGCGATCTGGTGTTCGTTAACCTGCCCGAGGTTGGTGACAGCGTCACTGCCGGCGAGGCTTTCGGCGATGTCGAGTCCGTCAAGGCTGTCTCCGATCTGATCTGCCCCGTCAGCGGCACCGTCTGCGCCATCAACGAGGAGCTGGTGGATTCCCCCGAGCTGCTCAACAGCGACTGCTACGGCGCATGGATCATCAAGGTCGAGAATGTGACCGCAGAGGAAGAGCTGCTGGACAACATCGCATACGAGGCATTCTGCGCCGAGGAGGGCTGATATGGGAAGCTATATCCCGTCTACTCCGGAGCAGCGCAGGAAGATGCTTGAGGCCATCGGTCTCAAGGATTTCAAGGAGCTGTACCGTGATGTGCCCGCCGAGATGTATCTCGACAAGCCTCTGAACATCCCCGAGGGCATGAGCGAGCTGGAGGTCAGCCGCAAGGTGAGCGCCATGGCCGCCAAGAATACCATGTACTCCACCATCCTGCGCGGTGCCGGTGCCTACGACCATTTTATCCCCAGCATCGTCAAGTACATCCCCGCCAAGGAGGAGTTCCTCACCGCTTACACCCCCTATCAGGCCGAGATGAGTCAGGGCATCCTGCAGTCCATCTTTGAGTACCAGACCATGATCTGCGAGCTCACCGGTATGGACGTCAGCAACGCCTCCGTTTACGATGGTGCCACCGCTGCCGCGGAGGCCGCCGCCATGTGCCGCGACCGCAAGCGCAAGGTCACCCTGATCTCTGCCGCCGCCCACCCCGACACCATCCGTACCGTCCGCACCTATTGTTATGGTACCGGCGATGAGCTGCGCATCGTTCCCGTCAAGGACGGCAAGACTGACATGGACGCATTGAAGTCCATGCTGGGCGACGATGTCGCATCCGTTTACATCCAGCAGCCCAACTTCTTCGGGCTCTTTGAGGACGCCACCGAGATCGGTGAGGCCGTTCACGCTGCCGGCGCCATGTATGTCATGGGCTGCAACCCCATTGCGCTGGCCATTATGAAGACCCCCGCCGAGTGCGGCGCGGATATCGCCGTGGGCGAGGGCCAGCCTCTGGGTATGCCTCTGAGCTACGGCGGTCCCTACCTCGGCTTCATGGCAACTACCCAGAAGCACATGCGCAAGCTCCCCGGCCGTATTGTCGGTGAGACCGTTGACAGCAAGGGCGAACGTGCCTACGTCCTCTCCCTGCAGGCCCGCGAGCAGCACATCCGCCGTGAGAAGGCCAGCAGCAACATCTGCTCCAACGAGGCTCTGTGTGCTATGATCGCAGGACTCTATATGTCCGCCATGGGTCCCCACGGCATGGCCGAGGCTGCCCGCCAGTCCATGTCCAAGGCTCATTACCTTGCCAAGGAGTTGTGCGCCATCCCCGGCGTCAGCATGAAGCACGGCGGTGAGTATTTCCACGAGTTCCTTGTGGACATGTCCAAGGCCGACGAAGTCCTTGCCGCTCTGGAAAAGAACGGCATTCTGGGCGGTCTCAAGACCGAGGGCGGCGTTCTCTGGTGTGTCACCGAGAAGGTCAGCCGCGAGGAGCTTGACCGCACTGTCGCCATCGTGAAGGAGGTGTGCGCATAATGCAGCTGATTTTTGAAAAGAGCATGGCAGGCCGCAGCCTGAGCCTGCTGCCCGAATGTGATGTAGAAATCGTCACGCTGAGCGATAACATGAAGCGCGCCAGCGCACCCCGTCTGCCCGAGATGAGCGAGACAGATCTTTCCCGCCACTACACCGAGCTGAATAAGCGCGTACACGGCGTGAACAGCGGTTTCTACCCTCTGGGCTCCTGCACCATGAAGTACAATCCCCGAATCGATGAGGAGATGGCAGCTCTCCCCGGCTTCACCGCCGTTCATCCTCTGGCTCCCGCTCACGCCACCGAAGGCTGCCGCGAGGCCATTGAGACTGCAAACAAATACTTCTGCGAGATCTTCGGCATGGATGCCTGCACCTTCCAGCCCGCTGCCGGCGCTCACGGTGAATTCACCGGCATCATGCTCATCAAGCAGTATCACGAGGCTCGTGGCGAGGGCGCAAAGCGCACCAAGATCATCGTTCCCGACTCCGCCCACGGCACCAACCCCGCCACCGCCAACATGTGCGGCTATGAGATCGTGAACATCGCCTCCGCTCCCAACGGCTGCGTGGATATCGACGCGCTGAAGGCCGCTCTTGGCGAAGACACCGCGGGTCTCATGCTCACCAACCCCAACACCGTCGGTATCTTTGATGAGAACATCCTCGAGATCACCCGTCTGGTGCATGAGGCTGGCGGTCTGTGCTACTACGACGGTGCCAACCTCAACGCCATCATGGGCGTTGTCCGCCCCGGCGACATGGGCTTTGACTGCATCCACTCCAACCTGCACAAGACCTTCGCCACCCCCCATGGCGGCGGCGGTCCCGGCAGCGGTGCTGTGGGCTGCAAGGCTCACCTCGCGCCCTACCTGCCCGGCTCCGCTCTGATGGACGGCAGCGATGAGGGTATTCAGATGCGCAGCTTCGCCGGTAACTTCCTTGTGGTCATCAAGGCGCTGACCTATATCATGACGCTGGGCCGCGAGGGTATCCCCGAGGCCGCAAAGAACGCCGTTCTGAATGCCAACTATCTGCAGAGCAAGATCCGCGGCACCTTCGATCTGGCCTTTGACCGCATCTGCATGCACGAGTTCGTTCTCGATCTCACCCGTTTCAAGAAGGAGACCGGCGTATCCGCTCTGGATGTTGCCAAGTCCCTCATCGACTACGGTATGCATCCCCCGACGATGTACTTCCCCCTGATCGTCCACGAGGCACTGATGCTGGAGCCCACCGAGACCGAGAGTCAGGAAACGCTGGACTGGGCTGCAGAGATCTTCCGCAAGCTGTATGAGCTGGGCAGCAAGGATCCCGAGTTCATGCGGGGTGCCCCCCACAACGCGCAGATCGGCCGTCCCGACGAGGTTCGCGCCGCCCGCAATCCCATTCTGCGCTATACATTCTAATTTTCAAAAAAGCAGTGGGGGTCGTCAGATCCGATGGCCCCCACTGTTTTCTCCATGTTGATCCGAAAGGAGTGCGCCTATGCACTGGAGCTATATCGATGTACCCTCCACTGACCCGGCGTTCAACCTGGCTCTGGAGCAGTATGTTTTTGACGCGCTCCCACGCAACCGAAATTACTTTTTCCTCTGGCAGAACGACAACGCTGTGATCGTCGGCCGCCACCAGAACACGATGGCGGAGGTCAACGAGGCGTATGTCAAAGAAAACCGCATCCGCGTTGTGCGCCGGCTCTCCGGCGGCGGCGCGGTATACCACGACCTTGGCAATCTGAATTTCACCTACATTCAGGATGCCGCCTCGGGCATACAGTTGGATCTTGGCCTGTTCTGCCGTCCGCTGGCACAGGCGATCTGTTCACTGGGAGCTCACGCCGTGGTAAACGGCCGCAATGACATCACCATTGACAACAAGAAGTTCTCCGGCAACGCCCAGTATGTGAAGGACGGGCGCGTCATGCACCACGGCACCATTCTTTTCGACTCCGATCTGAATGCCGCCTCCCGGGCGCTGACACCGGATCCTGAGAAGATCATCTCCAAGGGCGTCAAATCCGTCCGCAGCCGCATGACCACTCTGCGTGAGCAGCTGCCCGGACGAATCACACTGGAGGAATTCAAGACCCTACTCCTGCAAAAGCTGTTTGCCGACAAGCCCATGAGTCACTACACCTTCACCGTGGACGACATGACCGAGATTGAAGCGCTGCGTCGCTCCCGTTATAACACATGGGAATGGAACTGGGGAGGCTCCCCTCCCTGCGATCTTATCCGCAAGGGGCACGTCCGGGGATGCGGCAGCATAGAGTGCCGTTTCCACATTCAAAGCGGAGTGATTACCCATGCCGATTTCCGCGGAGATTTCTTCTCCGCAACGGAACCGGAGTTTCTTGCCGAGCGATTTGTGGGACTGCGCCCCACCGAGGAAGACTACCGGAAGGCACTCAGAGAGGTAAATGTATCGGAATATTTTCTGGGTCTTACCAACGAAGCGTTCCTGAATATTCTTATTTAACGTAATTCCAAAATTACATCAACAGGAGGAAACGGCATGATCGTTTCTCAGAAAAAGCCCATTGAAGAGCTGATGGGCATGCTGGGCGGCATCAAAAAGGTCGCTCTGGTGGGCTGCAAGAGCTGCGCCACCGCCTGCGGTGTGGGCGGCGAAAAAGAATGCAGTGAAATGAAGGCATACCTTGAGGAGCAGGGTATTGAGGTCGTGGGTATCGTCCTGCCCGACGAGAGCTGCCACAAGATGCTGGTCAAAAAGGAGATCAAGAGCGTTCTCGCCGCCGAGCCTGAAGCTATTATCTCCATGGCCTGCGGCTCCGGCTGTCAGACTGTCGCCGAAAACGTAAAGCTCCCCGTCTACCCCGCCAATAACACCATGTTCGTCGGTCAGACGGAGCGTGTTGGCATCTTCCACGAGAAGTGCCGCACCTGCGGCGACTGCGTTCTGGGCGAGACCGGCGGCATCTGCCCCATTACCCAGTGCGCCAAGAGCCTTGTGAACGGTCCCTGCGGCGGTCAGAAGAATGGCAAGTGCGAGGAGGATCCCAACAACGGCTGCGCCTGGGTCGCTATTTACAACCGCATGAACGAGATCGGCTTGCTCAACAAGCTGGAGAAGACCATCGAGGACAAGGACACCAGACTCTGGCCCCTGTCCATCAATACCCGGGAGGTGAAGAAATGAGCAAGCTGCAGCTGGCACTGGAAAGCGGTCAATTTGGCATTACCGCTGAAATGGCACCCCCAAAAGGCTACGACTTTACCGAGCAGCTGGAAACCGCCCAGCTTCTGAAGGACTGTGTCCACGGTGTGAATGTCACCGATATGCAGTCCGCCTGTCTGAAGGCCTCCTCCATGGGTCTGTGCATCGCGCTGAAGCAGGCTGGCGTGGAGCCTATCCTTCAGATGACCGGACGTGACCGCTCCCGTATGGCGATCATGGGCGAGTTCCTCTCCGCCGCCGCCTTCGGGATCGACACCATGCTCTCTCTCACCGGAGACCACAGCGCCGTGGGCGACTGCAAGAACTCCAAGCCTGTCTTCGATCTGGACAGCGTGGGCATTCTGAAGATGCTCACCAAAATGGAGGAGACCGGTCTGGACTGCGGCGGTAACGAGTTATCCTCTGTCCCCAAGTTCTACAAGGGCGCTTCCGTCACCCCCGTCTATGAGCCTATCTTCCTCCAAATCAACAAGCTGAAGAACAAGGTGGATGCCGGCGCCAAATACGTCCAGACGCAGGGCCTGTTCACCGTCGAGGCTCTGGAGACTTTTATGAACGAGGTCGAGAAGGCAAATATCAAGGTTCATGTGATGGCGGGCATCATCCCCCTGAAGGCCGCCGGGATGGCGCGCTATATGAATGAGAACATCCCCGGCATCGATGTACCCGAGGAGATGATCTCCCGTCTCTCCGCTGCCGCTGAAGAGGGCAAGGAGAAGGGTATCAAGGGTCTGCCCTCTCAGGTCGGTATCGAGATGGCTGCTGACATGATTCGTGAGATCAAGGCGAAGAAGCTTTGCAGCGGTGTCCATATCATGGCCATCGGCGCGGAGAAGAATGTCCCCGTTATCCTCGAAAAGGCCGGGATCCTTCCGTAACGATCCGATATTATATGAAACAAAGTGTTTTGTAGGTTATAGGTTTCTCAATGGCAACGCGCCAATTTGGCATCTTGCCCAAGCGCACCTTTGCGCCTTGCGAAAAAACACAAATCCCCACCAACCCGTCCGCTTAGGGAAGAGTTGGTGGGGATTTCTAACGCTTACACGTTCTTCTTTGCGATGGGCAGCCACAACTCACAGTAGCGCGAGTTGTTCAGCGCCTCACCGTTTTCTTTGTAGAACCAGTGGGTAACCTCCACTTCCGGCCCGTCGATCAGCTCATAACCGGAGGACGGAAGCCACTGGGTGACCGCCTTGCGGTAGAGCTCGTCCAGCTCGTTGGTGGGATACTGGCACCGCTCTGTTTCGCACACCAGATAGATCCCCTCCGGGATATGGATCTGTTCAAATCGGCTGCAGATCTCGCTGCCCAAATCATCCTCCATGTACGGGAGACTTTTGGGCGCAATATAATAGGCAATGTGAAAATCATATCCATCATCTGCGAAGTTGGTAAACACGCCGTAGTGGGTATCCACATCGTGCGCAACCCATGTGAGTACCGCCTGGTTGAGTCTGGTTTCGCAGATGAAATTGTGATCCTGCAGCTCGCGATTCATGGGGGAGCCTGTGAACCGCTTCTTATATCCGGTAAGGGTCAGGGATTTCTTCTGTTCGATTCTGTACTTCATAACATTTCCACCTTCCAATGAAACTTTGATAGACAGGCGGGAAAAGGCTTTCAGCACTGCACCGCTGCCGCGCGCTTGCGACGGTGTCATGCCGTGGAATTTTTGGAACGCCTTGGTGAAGCTCTCCGGGCTGTCGTAGCCGTACTTGAGGGCAACATCGATCACCTTATCCTTCCCTGCGGCCAGCTCCGCTCCCGCAAGGGTCAGACGGCGGTTACGGATGTACTCGCCCAGTGTATACCCACAGAGAATGCTGAACATCTGCTGAAAGTGGAAGGACGACGAAAAGCTCTCTTGTGCGATCGCTTCGTAATCCAGTTCCTCGGTGATATGCTCCTCAATGTAGTCAATGGCGTTTTGAATTCCGGTGATCCAACCCATGTTCAACCCCTCCTGTCTGATCCCAGTATACAAGAAGCGGAAATAGAATTCCTGTCCAGGAATGCGGTCGTGTATCTGG
>JAZOBV010000028.1:0-16129 GCA_045596145.1 Candidatus Pelethomonas sp. | reverse complement strand
ATGATTGATTTATTGTGCCGCTGGCGTGGCAGATGCCCGTTATCCATCTGATAGCTGGTTCAGCCTCCGGCGGCTGACTTTCTCCTTGTCGAGAAAGTCACCAAAGCGCCACATAAGGGGATATCCCCTTATGTATCCCCTTGAGAATACGGCGTGCAAATCTTCTATTATCGGCACTTTCTTGTTGAAAAGGCGAAGCATTTGCCCCGCTCACCCGCTCCTGCAATACGTTTTTGTCCCCTCTCCCTTTATTTTGGAGTGCCTAATTGGGTTGTGCGCACCGCAAGACCGCTGCAACAGCAAGGCACCCCGAAGCAAAGGCAGAAAGCTGCCATTTATAACAGGGTAGCGGGAGAGCGGGGCAAACGCGGCGCGTTTCCTTCGAGGGCGTGCCGATAAGCAGCCGGGAAAGTTCATTTTATGTCCAAACGGGGATATTAAGGGGTGTCCCCTTAACGGTTTTTGGTGACTTTTGTCCGCACAAAAGTCACCCGTCGGAGACAGACACCAGCTATCAGATGGATAATGGGCATCTGCCATGCCAGCGGCACAATAAATCAATCATAGTAAGATAAACAACAATTCACATTCCAAAACCAACCTCAACTTTCTCTTTCCAAGAAAAAGATTCGGGTGTATAATAAAGAAAAAACGAGTGGAGATGAGAGTGAGCAATGAACAAGCTGTTTTCCCGGGGGGTACGCATCCAGCACCCCATGACTGAGGGTTCGATCTGGAAAGGTCTGATTTATTTCGCGGTCCCCATTTTCATGGGAAACCTGTTTCAGCAGCTTTATAACGCAGCGGATACGCTGATCGTTGGCAATTTTCTTGGAAAAGAGGCACTGGCGGCGGTCAGCTCCTCGGGCAACCTCATTTTCATGATGGTGGGCTTTCTGCAGGGCATGGCGATGGGCGCAGGTGTTCTGATTGCCAAGCACTACGGAGCCAAGGACTATAAGCGCATGCGCACCGCTATCCACACTGACCTTGCCTTCGCGCTGATCGCGGGACTGGCGCTGACGGTCGTAGGTGTGATGGTCACGCCGACGATCCTCCGCTGGATGGGAACGCCGGAGAACGTTCTTCCCAATTCCATCGCCTACTTCCGAACCTATTTTCTTGGAAGTCTTGCGTCCTTCCTCTATAATGTCTGCACCGGTATTTTGCAGGCGGTGGGCAACAGCCGCTATCCGCTGTACTGCCTTGTGGTGTCATCCATCGTAAATGTGGGATTGGATATCCTGTTCGTGGGCGTGTTTCACTGGGGCGTTGCCTCCGCGGCGGCGGCAACGGTCATCGCGCAGGTGATCTCCGCTTCGCTGTGCATCGTGAAGCTGCTGACCACGAAAGAGCCTTACCGTGTCAGTGTTTCTGAGATCCGGCTGGAGCTTCCGGTTTTGCGGCAGATCGTGAATCTGGGACTTCCCTCTGGTGTGCAGAATTCCGTCATCGCCTTTGCAAACGTCCTGGTGCAGGCAAACATCAACGCCTTTGGCGACAGCGCTATGGCAGGCTGCGGCTCCTATTCCAAGCTGGAGGGCTTTGCGTTCCTGCCTGTCACCTGCTTTTCTATGGCGCTTTCCACGTTTGTCAGTCAGAATTTGGGCGCGAAGCAGCACGACCGCGTGAAAAAGGGCGCAAAGATCGGCATTACCTGCTCGGTATGCATCGCGGAGCTGATTGGAATCCTGTTCTGGATCTTCGCACCGACTCTGATCGGACTGTTCAACGACGATCCCGGTGTGGTGCAGTTTGGCGTGATGCAGGCGAGGGTCATTTCCCTGTTTTACTGTTTGCTGGCGCTGAACCACTGCATGGCGGGCATTCTGCGCGGCGCGGGCAAGGCGATGGTTCCCATGATGGTCATGCTGGCATCGTGGTGCCTGCTGCGAGTGACATATATTACCGTCATGGTGGATGTTTTCAAGCGCATTGAGGTAATTTTCAGCGCATACCCCGTCACATGGACGGTCAGCGCCATTATATTCGTAATATACTACTGCAAGGCAGACTGGGTGCATAATTTTGACCGTCTGGACGAGAAGAGAGAACTCGGGAAAGCGTAAAGAAAGGACAAAAGATATGAAAGTTTTGCTGCTCAACGGCAGTCCCCACGAAAAGGGCTGCACCTATACCGCACTCCATGAGATCGCTGTGACACTGGAGAAGGACGGCGTGGAGGCTGAGATCCTCTGGCTGGGAACGGACGCGGTGAAAAGCTGCGTGGCGTGCGGCGCGTGCCGCAATCTGCGCAAATGCGTCCATGACGACATTGTAAACAGAGTGATCGAAAAGCTGGACGAGTGCGACGGTCTTGTGATCGGCTCTCCGGTGCATTATGCGGGCGCTTCCGGTCAGACTACGGCGGTGATGGACCGGGTGTTTTACGCCGCCAGCGGAAAGCTGCGGCTCAAGCCCGGCGCTGCCATCGTTTCCGCCCGCCGCGGCGGTACGACCGCCGCCTTTGACCAGCTCAACAAGTACTTTACCATTGCCCAGATGCCTATCGTATCCTCCCGCTACTGGAACATGGTCCACGGCAACACCCCTGAGGAGGTCATGCAGGACGAGGAGGGCATCGCCATCATGCGCACGCTGGGTCACAATATGGCGTGGCTCTTGAAATCCATTCAGGCGGGAAGGGATGCCGGACTGGAACCGCCGGTGCGGGAACCCGGTGCGTGGACAAACTTTATTCGCTAATTAAAATAACATATGGAGGACTGAAGCTATGATTTTGAAGAACGGCACCATTTTTGACGCAGTCAACGAGCAGCCCTACGTTGCGGACATTGCCGTCAGAAACGGCAAAATCGCCGCCATCGGCAAGGATCTTGTTTCCGAGAACGGTGAGCAGGTCATCGACGCCGCGGGTAAGAACGTTTACCCCGGTCTGATCGACGCTCACAGCCATCTGGGTCTGGACAACTACGGTGTCGGCTGGGAGGGTCACGACTACAACGAGATGGGCGACATCCTTTCTCCCCAGCTTCGCGGCATCGACGGCTTCAACCCCATGGAGCGCGGTGTCCGTATGGCGCTGGAGGGTGGTGTTACCTGTGTCGGCACCGGTCCCGGCAGCGCAAACGTGCTGGGCGGCACATTCTTTGCCGTAAAGACTCATGGCAAGTGCGTGGACGACATGATCCTTAAAGATCCTGTCGCCATGAAGTGCGCCTTTGGTGAAAATCCCAAGCGCTGCTACAAGGACAAGGGCAACAGCGCCCGCATGACCACCGCATCCAAGCTGCGCGAGATGCTCTTCAAGGCAAGAGAGTACGCCGCCGCCAAGGATGCCGCCGAGGATCCTTCCAAGGCACCCAAGTTTGACATGAAGCTGGAGGCGCTCCTGCCCGTCATTCGCGGCGAGATGCCTCTGAAGGCTCACGCCCACCGTGCCGATGATATCTGCACCGCCATCCGCATCGCAAAGGAGTTCGGCGTGAAGATGACGCTGGAGCACTGCACCGAGGGTCACCTCATTCCTGAGCAGGTGAAGGCATCCGGATTCCCTGCCGCAGTGGGTCCCACCCTCACCAATGCCTCCAAGATCGAGCTTGCCAACAAGAGCTTCGATACCCCCGGTGTCCTTGCCCGGGTGGGCGTTCAGGTGAGCATTATCACTGACTCTCCCGTGATCCCCCAGCAGTATCTGGGTATGTGCGCAGGACTTGCGGTGAAAGCGGGTATGGACAGATTCGATGCGCTGAAGGCTATCACCATCAACCCCGCAAAGCATCTGGGGGTTGATGACCGTGTCGGCTCTCTGGAGGTCGGCAAGGATGCGGATATCGTCATCGTTGACGGCGATATTCTCGACAGCAGCGCAGTCGTCAGAATGGTCGTTCTGGACGGCGAGATCGTTGTGGAAAAGTAAAAAAACTATAAGAAGGGTGCCGCGGTTTACACTGCGGCACCTCTGCTTTAAAAAAGTACGCTAAAAAGTTCCGCTCAATACAAGGCTTCTGCATGAAATCGAAAAAAACGTAAAAAAACCTTGAAAACGGGGAATGATTGTAATACAATACCTTAGTTGATTTTCTATAACGATTCTGAAACCGGAAAAGAGGTTTTTATTTTGCAGAACAACAAGCTCAGAAATATTGCAATTATCGCCCACGTTGACCACGGCAAGACGACGCTGGTTGATGAGATGCTCAAGCAGGGCGGCGCTTACCGCGAGAATCAGGAGGTCGTTGACCGCGTGATGGACAGCGGCGATCTGGAGCGTGAGCGCGGCATTACCATCCTTGCCAAGAACACCGCCATCCAGTACGGCGACACCAAGATCAACATCGTTGATACCCCCGGTCACGCCGACTTCGGCGGCGAGGTGGAGCGCATCCTCAAGATGGTCAACGGCGTTATTCTGCTCGTTGACGCTGCCGAGGGTCCCATGCCCCAGACCCGCTTTGTTCTGAGCAAGGCGCTCTCTCTGGGCCACCGTGTTATCGTTGTCGTCAACAAGATCGACCGCCCCGACCAGCGCATCCACGAGGTCGTGGACGAGGTTCTGGAGCTGCTCATCGAGTTGGATGCCACCGACGAACAGCTTGATTCCCCCATGCTGTTCTGCTCCGGTAGACAGGGTACCGCCGCATACAGCCCCGAGGACACCGGTGTTGATCTGAAGCCTCTGTTTGACACTATTCTGGAGTACATTCCCGGTCCCGAGGCGGACGAGGAGGCTCCCTTCCAGATGCTGGTCAGCTCCATCGACTATAACGAGTACGTGGGCCGTATCGCCATTGGCCGCATCGAGCGCGGCACCATCAAGCAGAATCAGGAGATCGCTGTTTGCAACTACCACAACGCCGAAGCTGCTCCCAAGAAGGCAAAGGCTGTCAGCATATATGAGTTTGACGGCCTGGGCAGAAAGACCGTTACCGGGTCCTCCGCAGGCAACATCATTGCTATGAGCGGCATCGGTGATATCACCATCGGCGACACCATCTGCGCTGTGGCTTCTCCCGAGCCTCTGCCCTTCATCCAGATCTCCGCGCCCACCATGGAGATGACCTTCTCCATCAACGATTCCCCCTTCGCAGGCCGCGAGGGCAAGTTCGTTACCTCCCGCCAGATCCGTGAGCGTTTGATGCGCGAAACACTGAAGGACGTTTCTCTCCGTGTCACCGAGCTGGAGGGCGCAATGGATGCCTTCAACGTTGCGGGACGCGGTGAAATGCACCTCTCCATCCTCATTGAGACCATGCGCCGTGAGGGCTATGAGTTCCAGGTCTCCCCGCCCCGTGTGCTGTACCGCGAGATCGACGGTGTACACTGTGAGCCTATCGAGCGTCTGGTAGTGGATGTCCCTGCTGACAGTGTGGGCGCGGTCATCGAAAAGATCGGCTCCCGCAAGGGCGACCTGCTGGAGATGACCCCCGTGGGTGAGCGCATGAAGATCGAGTTCCTTGTTCCCGCCCGTGGTCTGTTCGGCTACCGCAACGAATTTTTGACCGACACCAAGGGCGAGGGCATCATGGCAAGCGTGTTTGCCAGCTACGCTCCCTACAAGGGCGAGGTGAGCCGCCGCAACACCGGATCCCTTATCGCCTTTGAGACCGGTGAAAGCGTCACCTACGGTCTTTTTAACGCGCAGGAGCGCGGCGCTCTGTTCATCGGCGCGGGCGTGCCTGTGTACGCGGGCATGGTCGTCGGTGTCAGCCCCAAGCTGGAGGATATCTCCGTCAACGTCTGCAAGAAGAAGCAGCTCACCAATATGCGCGCCAGCGGCAGCGATGAAGCGCTGCGTCTGGTGCCTCCCAGAAATCTCTCTCTGGAGCAGTGCCTGGAATTCCTTGCGGATGATGAGCTGCTGGAGGTCACTCCCAAGACCCTGCGCATCCGCAAGCGCATCCTCGACCACGAGAAGCGCATGAAGGCTCTCAAGGGCGGAAAAAAGTAAAGAAATCGCAATGGGAGTGCCGCAGTTATGATCCTGCGGCACGCCCCGTTTTATAACATACCTATGCGAAAAGTATAGAAATTTAAACTGCCGGCAGCAGCTTTGACAGCGATGGTGTGTAAAAAAATAGCGTATCCGGCGAAAAATCGTCTGTTTTTTCTCCGGATAGGCAACTTGCCTATCGGAGTTTTTTGGTTGAAAAATTAAGGAATCATAAAAAAACAAACAATTCAGTTTGTCCCATCATAAAAAATCCAACCTGCATTCTGTGAATGTTAGAAAATCAGAAAAATTTGTATGACTTTCTGACGCTTGTCCTAAAATTTGTATTATTTACTGATACGAAGTTGTGCGTAATCACCAAATTTGTATTGACTTTGCGGTCTGGTAGGGATTAAATTGACTTGTAAGGGTCCTGCGCCGGGAAAAGTCCGGTGCAGACGAACCTCTGCCCCACCGGGGCAGAACGATCAAGAAAGTTGAGGAATACAAGATGAAAAAGTTATTTGCGCTGATCCTTGCTCTGGCAATGGTCATGTCCCTCGCCGCCTGCGGCGGCAGCTCCTCCGGCGGCGATGAGCTCATCAAGGTCGGTATCATCAACAACGATCCCAATGAATCCGGCTACCGCACCGCCAACGACGCTGACATGAAGCGTGTCTTCACCGAGGAGAACGGCTACAAGGCTTCCTTCGCCTACAGCCTGAAGAACGACGAGCAGATCGCCGCCGCTCAGAAGATGATCCAGGACGAGGTCGACTACCTGTTGATCTCCGCCGCTGCCACCACCGGCTGGGACAACGTTCTGAAGGACGCTCAGGCCGCCGGTATCAAGGTCATCCTGTTTGACCGCACCATCGACGCTGACGAGAGCCTGTATGTTGCTTCCATCGTTTCCGACATGGCAAAGGAAGGCGATACCGCTGTTGCATGGCTGGCTTCCCAGAATCTGGCTGAGTACAACGTCATCCACCTGCAGGGCGTGATGGGCTCCGCTGCTCAGATCGGCCGTACCGGCGCTCTGGATGAGATGGTCGCCGCCAACGGCAACTGGAACCTGGTCACCCAGCAGACCGCTGAGTGGAGCGCTGAGAACGCACAGCAGATCGTTCAGGCTGTTATCGACTCCGGCAAGGCTTTCAACGTTATCTATGCTGAGAATGACGATATGGCAAAGGGCGCTGTCGCTGCTCTGGATGCCAACGGCATTACCCACGGTGTGAACGGCGATGTCATCATCATGGGCTTCGACTGCAACAAGTGGGCTCTTGAGGAGCTGCTGGCAGGCAACTGGAACTACGATGGTCAGTGCAACCCCTTCCAGGCCGCTTACATTCACGAGATCATTCAGGGTCTTGAGGCTGGCACCGAGCCCGCTGAGAAGGTCGTCATCATGGACGAGAAGGGCTTCGACGCTTCCACCATCACCCAGGAGGATGTCGATAACTACGGCATCTGATCCTCTTGCGCAGTACATCTGAACAAGTAAAACTGCCGGCACGCGGTGCGGAATTTCCTGTCCGCTCCGCGTGCCGCTATATTATCACAGCGAACGGAGGAATCGAACCATGCAAGAGAGATCGGTTCTCGAAATGCGCGGCATCTGCAAATATTTCCCCGGCGTTCAGGCTCTGCAGAATGTGGATTTCACTCTGAGAGAGGGCGAGATCCATGCGCTGATGGGCGAGAACGGCGCGGGAAAATCCACGCTTATCAAGGTTTTGACCGGTGTTCACGAAAAGGACGGCGGCGATATTTATATCAAGGGTCACGAAAAGGCTGTGACCATTCGCTCCCCGCAGGATGCCCAGAACGCGGGCATCAGCACCGTTTATCAGGAAATCACCCTCTGTCCCAACCTCACGGTGGCAGAGAATATGTATATTGGAAGAACAAAAGGCGCGCTCACCAACTGGAAGCAGATGAATGAGGGTGCCCGCCGCCTGCTGGATTCCCTCAGCATCCCCGCTGAACCCACGCAGCAGCTCGGCTCCTGCTCCATCGCGGTGCAGCAGATGGTTGCCATCGCCCGCGCCGTGGATATGGACTGCAAGGTGCTGATTTTGGACGAGCCGACCTCCTCGCTGGACGAGCAGGAGGTGGCGAAGCTCTTCAAGCTCATGCTGGATCTGAAAGCCAAGGGTGTTGGCATCATCTTTGTCACCCACTTCCTCGATCAGGTCTATGAGGTCTGCGACCGCATCACCGTCCTGCGTGATGGCAGGCTGGTGGGCGAGTATGTGATCGAGGATCTGCCCCGAGTGCAGCTTGTTGCCAAAATGCTGGGCAAGGAGCTGGACGATATGGCGTCCATCCGCAAGAGCGGAGAGACTGCCAGTGCATGCAGCGGCACCCCCGTTCTGGAAGCGCACAACCTCTCCAGCACTGCGGGCATCAAGCCATTTGATTTCGCTATCCGCAAGGGTGAGGTCAGCGGCTTCACGGGACTTCTCGGCTCGGGACGCAGCGAGTGCGTCCGCGCCATTTTCGGCGCTGACCGCAAGACCGGCGGCACGGTGTCTATGGACGGCAAGGAGGTAAAGATCTCCAAGCCGCTGGATGCTATGAAGCAGGGCATCGGCTATCTACCCGAGGACCGTAAGCAGGACGGCATCGTGGGCGACCTCTCCGTGCGGGAGAATATTATCCTCGCGCTGCAGGTGATGATGGGCTTCTTCAAGCCGATCCCCCGGGCAAAGGCAGAGGAATTTGCTGACGAGTACATCAAGCTGCTGGATATCAAGACCGCGTCGGCGGATACGCCGGTCAAGTCCCTCTCCGGCGGCAACCAGCAGAAGGTCATTCTTGCCCGCTGGCTGCTGACCAACCCCAAGTATCTGATCCTTGACGAGCCCACCCGCGGCATCGACGTCGGCACCAAGATCGAGATCCAGAAGCTGGTGCTGAAGCTGGCGGAGGAGGGCAAGAGCGTCACCTTCATCTCCTCGGAGATCGACGAGATGCTGCGCACCTGTTCCCGTCTGGTAGTGCTGCGTGACCGCAAGGTCGTGGGCGAGCTGCAGGGCGGGGAGCTGAATCAGACCACCGTTATGGCTACCATCGCAGGAGGTGAGAATTGATATGACAAAGCTTGCAACACCGAAAAAGGAATCCGCAGTGAAGGAAAAGCTGCTCTGGCTGGTCCGCCAGCAGATCTTTATCCCCATTGCCGCTCTTTTGATCCTCATTGTGTTCAATCTGATCGCCGATCCCGGCTTCTTCAAGATCACGCTTGGACAGAACAGCGCAGGAGATCCCGTGCTTACCGGAAACCTCATCACAATTCTCAATAATGCCTCCGAGCTGGTGATCCTTGCTATCGGTATGACGCTGGTCACCTCCGCCTCCGGCGGACAGGATATCTCTGTCGGCGCGAATATTGCCATCGCGGGCAGCGTGATGCTGCGTGTCCTCTGCGGTACGGAGTCCCGCCCGGAGGCTATGCAGGCTCCCATCATCGTGGCACTTCTCGTCGCCTGCGTTGTGGCGATGCTGTTCGGCGCGCTCAACGGCGCGCTGGTGGCGTATTTCAAGATTCAGCCCATGGTCGCCACGCTGATCCTCTATACCGCGGGACGTTCCATCGCCGCGTGGATCAACAACAATGAGCTGCCCATCATCAGCGATCCGTCCTTTGGCTATTTCGGAAACTTCATTCCCGGTATTCCGGTTCCTACGCCGGTATTTATCGCTATCGCCTGCATGATCGTGATATTCATCGTGCTGAAAGTGACAAATCTGGGACTGTATACCCAGGCGGTGGGCATCAACAGCCACTCATCCCGTCTGAACGGCATCGACCCCGCGTTTGTGAAGTTTTTGACCTATGTGATCCTCGGCCTGTGCGTGGCAGTGGCGGGCTTTATCAAGGTCAGCCGCATTTCCACCATTAACTACTCCGTGATCGCAAAGGATATCGAGATGGATGCTATTCTGGCGGTCGCGCTGGGCGGCAACGCCCTCTCCGGCGGCAAGTTCAACATGGGGGCGTCCATTCTCGGTGCGTACGTCATCCAGTTTTTGACGACCACGCTGTACAAATTCAACGTCGCTTCCGACGCACTGCCCGCTTACAAGGCGGTCGTGGTCGTGATCCTCGTTGTGCTCAGCGCTCCCGTTGTGCGCACCAAGCTCTCCCGCTTGTGGAAGAAGCTTGCGGGAGCAGCTTCTGCAAAGGAGGCGAACTGATATGACGACTGCGACGAAAAAGACTTCCGCTCCCCGTCTGAAGGATATCGGAAAAGTGTCGGACACCAATCTGTTGCTGTTCATTACCATTGCGGTGTTTCTG
This sequence comes from Candidatus Pelethomonas sp., assembly GCA_045596145.1. Taxonomy (GTDB): domain Bacteria; phylum Bacillota; class Clostridia; order Oscillospirales; family Oscillospiraceae; genus Pelethomonas. The sequence continues at coordinate 5,927 of JAZOBV010000028.1, read as the reverse complement.
GTCATGTATCTCAGCGCTATGGTGTTCCTTGGCTCCGGCTTTTTGAAGGCACAGACCTTCTTCAATATTCTCAACGAGAACGCCGCGCTCATTATTCTTTCCTGCGGCATGAGCATCGTTATGATCACCGGCGGCATCGACATTTCCGTGGGTACGCTGACCGCGCTGGTGTGCATGAGCTGCGCCGTCCATCTGGACTATAACGGCGGCAGCCTTGTGACCGCACTGGGACTGGCGCTGCTGATCGGTCTGCTGTTCGGTCTGGTTCAGGGCTTCCTGATCGCTTATCTGGAGATTCAGCCCTTTATCGTCACGCTGGCGGGTATGTTCTTTGCCAAGGGCATGACGACCATCGTCAATTCCACCCAGTTCAATGTGGCGCACGAAGGCTTTCAGGCATTGAAGTCCACCCGCATCTATGTGCCGGGCATGGGCAGCGTCAACAAGCTGGGCAATTATGTACCCGCATACGTGGAGATCGGCGTGATCGTTGCGCTCCTTGTAGTGGTCGTGCTGTTCCTAGTCCTGCGCTGGACGAAGCTGGGACGCAATTTCTACGCTGTGGGCGGCAACAACCAGAGCGCGAATATGCTGGGTATCAACGTCAAGCGCACGAAGTTCCTCGCCCACCTCCTGTGCAGTGTGCTGGCAAGCATCGGCGGCGTGGTGTACTTCCTGCATGTGGGTTCCGGTTCTCCCTCCCACGCCAGCGGCGCGGAAATGAACGCCATTGCGTCCTCCATTATCGGCGGAACCATGCTGACCGGCGGCGTGGGCAACATTGTGGGAACCTTCTTTGGTGTGCTGTCTCTCAGCACCATCAAAAACATCGTTTCCTCCCTCGGTCTGGACGAGGCATGGTGGACCAACATCACCGTTGCGGCGATGATCTGCCTGTTCCTCGTGATCCAGAGTGTTGTTCTGCTCAGAAAAAATAAGAGCAAACAGTAACGATAGCAAAAAACCGCCCGACGGGGCGGTTTTTTGCTGTTATTTTACCGCTTTTCTCCCGGCTTGAAGAGCAAAGCGGCGAGAAAGCCGAAGATCACCGCCGCGGCGATTCCGCCGGCGGTGGCGGTCAGACCGCCGGTGAAAACGCCCAGCCAGCCCTTTTCACCCACCGCCTTGGCAACGCCTTTAGCGAGATTAGAGCCGAAGCCCGTGAGCGGAACAGTCGCGCCCGCACCACCCCACTGGGCAATCGGTTCGTAAACACCAATGGCCTCCAGCAATACGCCCGCCACTACATACCCCGTCAGGATACGGGCAGGGGTAAGCTTTGTCCTGTCGATCAGGATCTGACCGATCAAGCAGAGGATGCCGCCGCAAAGAAATGCGCCCAGATACTGCATACATGATCTCCCTCCTAGACCTTTTCTATCGTCAACACATGGGAGATGCCCGGAATGCTCTCACCCTGAAAGCTGGATGTCGGGGAGAGCAGCGCTCCGGTGGGGGCAAAGAGGAGCTTTTTCCACCTGCCCGTCTCCATCTCCTTGAGAATATATCCGCAAAATACCGATGCCGCGCAGCCGCAGCCGCTGGCTCCGGCGTGCATATCCTGCCCCTTGATGTCAAACAGCAGCATACCGCAGTCCTGATAATTCTCCCCCATCTCCACACCGTCGTGGCTGAACAGCTCCACCACGATCCGGTGTCCCAGAACACCCAGATCTCCGGTGAGAATGAGGTCGTAGTCCGAGGGCTTTGTACCCGTCGCCGTAAAGTGGGCGCTTAGGCTGTCATAAGCTGCGGGCGCCATCGCCGCGCCCATATTGTTGGCATCCTTGATGCCCTTGTCCACGATCTTGCCGCAGGTGACGGCGGTGACGGCGCAGCCGCTGCCCTCCCCGGTGAGAATGGCGCAGCCTGCCGCCGTTGCAGTCCACTGGGCGGTGGGGGTGCGCTGGCTGCCGTAGGGCACGGGCATACGGTACTGCCGTTCGGCGGTGCAGTAGTGACTGCTGGTCATGGCGGCGACCCGGTCAGCGCAGCCGCCCGCGATGAGCAGCGCACCGAGGGCGATGCTCTCGCCCATGGTGGAGCAGGCACCGTACAAGCCAAAGAAGGGAATGCCGAAATCTCTGAGTCCGAAGGAGGTGCCGATGCACTGGTTCAAAAGATCCCCCGCCAGAACATAGTCCAGATCCTCCGCCGTCATGCCGCCCTTCTCCAGCGCCCGGCAGAGGGCGGTTTTCTGCATGGCACTCTCTGCCTTTTCCCATGTTTTTTCTCCGAAAAAGCTGTCCTGTGAAAGATGGTCAAAGTAATGCGCCAGCGGGCCCTCGCTCTCCATTTTTCCGCCTACTGCGGCGTGAGAGTGGATGATCACGGGTCTTTCCAGAGCGACGGTCTGCCGCCCCAATCGTTTCTGCATGGTGTTCGCCTCCGCAAAGCATAGTGGCGATAGTATGCGCCGGTTATGGAGGAATTATTTCAAATTATCAACGGAAACACGGCACAGATGCGCTCTTTTTTTGCTTTAGTTTGACAAAGAGGTGCGTTGGCAGTATAATATTTCCATCAAATGCTGCTGTTTTCATTAAAAAACGGGGAGAGGAAGCTGTTTATGAGAAAGCTGAGGAGTGTTTTAAGTCTGGTGCTGACAGTCTGTATGCTGGCGGGGATGTTTCCCGCAGCGGCAGTGGACGGTGAGACAGTCATAGAAACTTCGGTTGTCAGCGGCGCGAGCGCGCAGTCCGGCGAAACGCTTGCCGCGCCTGCTCTGACGGGAACGACGGAGGGGGGCGGTCTGCCTTATCTGACATGGGATGCGGTTTCCGGCGCGACCGGATATGAGATCTGGCACGCAACCGCGCAGGACGGCGAGTTTACCCTGCTGGACACCGTCCGCAGCGCGAATTTTATTCATGCGTCGGTTCTGGACGGAAGATTAAAGCCCTCTTACACGATCAATTTTTACGAAACCCACTATTACAAGGTCCGTGCGGTGACGAATGACACCTGCGGCGAATTCAGCGAGGTCAGTGCGGTCCCCATCCACCTGCTCACCCTCTCCTACGGAACCTGCGGCGATGGCGTGTACTGGATGACCACCTATCTGGATGATGCTCCATTGAGAGTTACGCTCACGATCGACGGTGAAGGTGGGATAAGTGACTTGACAGCTTCCAGCACCAGTGCGTCGTGGTCGGACTATAGATCGTGGATCGTCCATGTGGTCATCGGCAATGGCGTGACAGGCATCGGAGATTATGCCTTCTACAGCGTCAACAATGTCCTTGAAAGTGTGACCGTCGGCGAGGATGTGGCGTGGATCGGTGAAAATGCCTTTGCATCCTGCTACGAACTGGTCAGTATTGCGCTTCCGGATGGTGTGACGACCATGGGTGAAAGTGCCTTTTTGGGCTGCACCAATCTCGAAAGCATTACCCTTGGCAGCAGCTTGACGAGCATTCCCGATTTTGCGTTTGCTTTCTGCGGGTCGCTGACCGCCATCACCATTCCTGCGAGCGTGTCGCTTATTGGCATCGGTGCGCTGGGCGGGTGTGATAATCTGAAAACGATCCAGCTTGATGATGGCAATGGTGCGTTCACGCTGGTGGATGGTGTTCTTTTCACAAAGGATATGAGTACTCTGGTCTGCTATCCCGCAAAAAAGGCGGGAACGACCTATACGGTGCCCGACGGTGTGACAACGGTGGGTGGCTATGCGTTTTTCGATTGTGCGGCACTTACGTCGATCACCCTTGCGGATACGGTTACCGTGATCGAAGCGTGCGCCTTCTACGGCTGCTCCTCCCTCTCCACGGTTTACTATACCGGCACAGAGGACGAGTGGAACGCTATGACCATTGAGAGCAGCAACGAACCGCTCATTTCTGCCCGGAAAGTTTACGCTTACGCTCCCACCACCCACACGCTGGACGATCCCGAGGGACTGTACGCCCTGTACACCAGCGACACGGTTCGGGACGGCGATACCATTGTGCTCGAAGGAACGGCCTATGTGAATGAGATCAACGGAAATGACCCGTGGGTAATGGACAAGGCTGTCACCATCCGGGGCGGCACCATCGACCTGCGCCCGGGCGGCATCCTGCTGGGTGCGGATGTGACCTTTGACGGCGTGACGCTGTCCTTTGCCAACCGTGTGCGCGGCGCGATCATGGCAAACGGTCATACGTTGATACTGAATAATGTTTTACAGGACAGCAGCACGAACGCGGTGCATCTGTTCTGCGGCGGTCTGACCGGACACAGCGTGACTGCCGACACGGGCTTGCACGGAACTGTCATCATTCAGGGCAGCACCAGCCTTGGAAACATCTATGCGGGCAGTATGTCCTCCGACGGCGCAGAGAACGAGTTTGCCCTGCCTGCCACCATTATTGTGGACAGCTCTGCCACCGGCAGCATGGGGACAGTCTACGCCAGCGGCGCGCTGGAGACACCTGTTCCCGATAGCGAGATGCTCAATCCCAATTATGTGGTGGAGCCTCCGGCGGCGAGCGCGGCGTATTTCCCTGTAACGGGCGCGGTGACGGTCCGACTGTATCAGGGGGTTGTCAAAACCGTAAACGGCGCGACGGGCGGAGACTCCAACGCGGCAGTCACTTTTAACGGAAACGGCAACCTCTGCGAGCTGACGCTGACTGATCTGAGCAATCTGACTGTGGCATCCGGTGAGCTTGCGCCTGTGAACAGCAGTATGACCGGAGAAGTGAGCGTTTCCTATCGCGCACGCCTTGACTTTACCGGATTTGGTGACGATCTGACCATTGAAGCCTTAGGTGGCGGCGGTGAGATCGTGCTGGGCGAAAGCCAGACGCTGACCATCACCGGAAGTGTTACTATTATTGCAAATGTCGGTATCGGCGGCATTTTCGGCGGTGCGTCCACCGGCTCTATCAACAATGAGCATGTTTATATCGCTGCCGCAAACTCTTCCGACAGCAGCTTTGTGCTTCTGCCGCCTCAGAGTGATCCCGGTGCTGCTTTCCTGCGCGACGAAAGCGGAAATTGGACGGTTTCTGCCGGGGAAATGGAGCAGGTGGTCGTTGAGACCGCCGCTGTGGACGCGGCTGTGACTGCGGATGCCGGAATTACCCTTGCGGAGATCCCTGTGACGGTGACCTACCAGTCTGACCTGAACTACAGCTATTTCAGCGAAGTTCCTATTGTCATCACCGTCAACGGAGAAACGCCGGAGATGATGTATGGCGATTACGGCTACGAATATGCCTTTGCGGATGACTCTGTTTTCTCGTTGGGCTACTTTGTTCCCAGTGAAGATGCTGAAATTTTGTATCTTGAGGGTGTGGACACCATCCCGGACGGAAAGTACACCGTCACCATCGCCATTCCTGCCGAACACATGGCGGGCGGCGAGACGCTGACGCTGACAACAGTGCTGACCGTGGGAGAAGTGAGGGAAGAAGAGCTTGCCGCGCCTGCTCTGACGGGAACGACGGAGGAGGGCGGTCTGCCCTGTCTGACGTGGAACACCGTTTCCGGCGCGACCGGATATGAGATCTGGCACGCCAGAACGCCGGACGGCGAGTTTACCCTGCTGGACACCGTCCGCAGCACGAATTTTGTTCACGCTTCGGTTCTGGACGGAAGATTGAAGCCCTCTTACACGACCAGCTTTAACGAAACCCACTATTACAAGGTCCGTGCGGTGACGAATGACACCTGCGGCGAGTTCAGTGAGGTCGGTGATGTTCTCATCACCATAAAGTCCCTCTCCTACGGAACCTGCGGCGATGGCGTGTACTGGATGACCACCTATCTGGATGAAGCTCCATTGAGAGTTACGCTCACGATCTACGGTGAAGGTGACATAAGTGACTTGACAGCTTCCAGCACCAGTGCGTCGTGGTCGGACTATAGATCGTGGATCGTCCATGTGGTCATCGGCAATGGCGTGACAGGCATCGGAGATTATGCCTTCTACAGCGTCA
>JAZOBV010000027.1:0-4239 GCA_045596145.1 Candidatus Pelethomonas sp. | reverse complement strand
CCCCCTCAAGCTCCCCCACGCAACGGGAAAGTTCATCCTGAAAGATGGTAGTTTTTTGACAGACTGATAACGAGGCAGCTTGCACGCAAGCTGCCTCGTTTCTTTACAGATAGTATCACTGGATTTTGCCCTGGAATTTCTGATGCGAGGCAATGATGTCCTCTGCCGTCCGGTTTGCTTCGTGACTGGTTGCCCAGATGGTTTTCGACCAGAAATATCGTCTATCACCCGTTTCCGTTCCGGAGGGATAGTTATACTCTCTCACAGCTTCTTCCATACACCGCTCCAGATAGCGGTCGGCAAACTGCGCCACCGTGGGACGTTCCTCTTCCTTGCTGAAATCAATGTCCCAGGGGTCAGCCCACGTGGGATCGGCATAGAAGATACCGCCCGCCTCGTCCACATGGATCAGCCAGATATGCGGCCCGTAGCTGACGGGGTCATAGGCTGTTCCGCCCTGCCCGTAGGTAGGAACACCGGCGAGGTTGCACATGCGGTGATACAGCGACGCATACGAGCTGCATACGCCCTTCGCCTCTTCCACCGCAACACCTGCGAGATAGATCTCTTTCTTCATGTCGTAGCTCAGATAGAATCCCACCCACTCGGAGATGATCTCCGCTTTCTGTCGGCGGCTCATGGACGCACTGAGCAATCCCGTTTCCACCAGTGCATGGAGAGACTCCTCGCAGAAGGTCTCATAGGTCTCGATGATTTGAATGAATTGCTGTTCTGAGTATTCCTCCCTATACCGCAAACGGATCTCCATGCTGTTTTCCTGCACGGCGGCACTCATTTTATAAACCAGCCCATATCCCGGAATAATATCGCCGAGAATATTCTGCCCCAGATAGAACTCTCCCAATGTATCGGCTTTGTTCAGCTCGGACTCGGACAGCAGCGTAAGCTCCGTTTCCCCGTGAAGGATCATATAGAGCAGAGTCTCGGCATATTCTTCCCCCTTCGTATCCGGCGAGCAGACCGTCAGGCACTCGGGATCGAATTGAAAGTAAGTCCAGTCCTCCTCAATAGTCTCCTCCGGCGCCAGCTCCTGCCGCAGCGCCGAGCCTTTCGCCGGATCGATCTCCTCCATCAGACGAAGAAACGCCAGCAGCTTCCCGCGCTCTCCCTCCCCGGCATAGCGCATGACCAGCTCTTCCGCCACGGCGGCGATCTCCTCAAGCATCGCCAGCGTGTCCTCATACTCCTCCTCTCGAATTGAGAAGAGCGTACGGTAAGCATCCAGCCACTTGCCGTTGCGATACTCCCAGACACCGTCCTCGTAGGTCGTTTTCAACGCGGCAAGCCGCTCACATTCCACAGCTTGTTCCGCCGCATCCCGGAAATCGCCCAGCGCCCGAAAGTCCTCGATAGCATCCTCATAGAGCGCCAGAGCCATGTATACACACGCCTGGTCATATCGGTTCAGTTTTTCCACCAGCACCGCCGCATCCCGGTAGTCACCGAGCTGCTCAAAACGATCACGCGCCTCGTTCCACTTATCCTGCTCCATCAGCGCCTGCGCGTCCAGATACAAGAGACCTTTTTGCGCTTCTTCCGCCTGCTGCGCCGCGTCCTTATAGTCGCCAAGGGCTTCAAATGCCTGCTCCGCCCCGGCGTACTCCCCACGCTCCAGCATCGCCGCGGCAAAGCTGTAGCGCACCGGCGGCGAGTGCAGAATGACCGCCCCGATCACCGCCGCGCCAAGCATGATCGCCGCAATAACAGCCGGCAGAGATTTGAAAACGCCTTTTTTATTGGAAACAGTCTGCCGATCCATGGGAATGCCCTCCTGAAATTTTGGGCACAGCTTTAAACTGCACCTGAGAAACGTGCGTGCCGCAATTTTCTTGCGGCACGCACCGTTCTTTTTACTTCAGCTTTGCCAGCTTATCGGTATTGGCGATCACGATCAGCGCGGCGGTCTTATCCAGCTTCTCCTCGGGGTCGATATTCACGGAAACCGTTTCGCCCCTGCGGATCGCGACCACGTTGATGGAGTATTTCTTACGGAGATTCAGCTCGATGAGACTGTGCCCGAGCCATTCATCCCGAATATTCAATTCGATCAGAGAAACACCGTCGGCAAGGGACAGCATATCCACAAAGCCGGAGCTGAGCAGATTTTTGGCAAGGCGGATACCGGACTCATTTTCCGGAAACACCACCTGATCGGCACCCACACGGGTGAGGATCTTCTGGTGCATCTCATTGGCGCACTTGGCGATGACCGTCTTCACGCCCAGCTCCTTGCAGAGCGTCACCGCCATGACACTGGCCTCCAGATTGCCTGCCATGGCAATGATGACCACATCCACATTGGGAACGCCAAGCTGCGTCATCACCTCGATATCCGTGATATCCGCGCACTTGCAGATGGGCAGCTCCGCTGCGGCAGCGTTGACGATCATATCGTCCACATCAACCGCGATGACCTCCGCGCCGTTTTCCACAAGCTCCTTCGCAACGGCACGTCCGTACCGTCCCAGTCCAAACACCGCGTATGTTTTATGAACACTCATAGCAATCACCTTTATCCAACACTGATATTTTCTGTCGGGTCCTTTATGATATTCGTTCGCTTTTTCTTACTGTTGAGCGCAAGCGCCAGAGAAATGGGACCAACGCGGCCAAGGTACATCGTCCCGATGATAACCGCCTTTCCGGCAGTGCTCAAATAAGGCGTGAGATCCCGGGTCAGACCGACAGTCGCCGTGGCGCTGACGGTTTCATAGAGAACATCCAGCATATCCCGGTCCGCCACAGCGGACAGCAGAAGAGTGGAGAGAAACATGATGGCAAAGGACATGGCTGTAACCGCCACCGCCTTATTGACCGTCTGCTTGGAGATGCTTCGGTGAAACAGGGATACCTCGTCCTTATTCTGAATCGTTGCCAGCGCGGACACCGCCAGAACCGCGATGGTAACAGTCTTGACGCCGCCGGCGGTGCCCACCGGAGAGCCGCCAATAAACATCAGCAGCAGGCACACGACAGAGGACGCATTGGTCAGATCCTGCTGGGGGACCGTGGCGAAGCCGGCGGTTCTTGTTGTAACCGACTGGAACAGCGACACCTGCATTTTATCAAAGAAAGACATTCCTCCGATGGTCCGGGGATTGTTGTACTCAAACAGGAGGATCAGAACCGCGCCGCCAAGGATCAGAATAAGCGTCGCGCTCAAGGCGATCTTGCTGTGCAGAGTGAGGTTTTGCAAGCGCCTGCGTCCGCGTCCACCGGGTGACTTAACGAGGCGCATGACATCCCACCAGACGATATAGCCGATGCCGCCCAGGATCACCAGCGCGCAGGTGACAAAATTGATGACCGGATGGGTGGCGTAATTACACAGGCTGTTCTCCGCAATGATGTCGATACCCGCGTTGCAGAACGCTGAAATTGCGGTAAATACCGAGATCCAGATGCCCCGCGCCCCGAATTCCGGAATAAAAACGGTCATATACAGCAGCGCGCCGATGCCCTCCACCACAAAGGTTCCCAGCACCACTTTTTTTACGAACCGGACAATGCCGGACAGGCTGTTCAGATTGAACGCGTCCTGCAGCAGCAGGCGGTCGCCGATGCCCATCTTCCTGTGGAACAGGATCATCAGCGCTGACATGATCGTGATGACTCCCAGACCGCCGATCTGGATCAAAACCAAAATCACTATCTGCCCGAAGACGCTCCATGTGGTCACGGTGGGCAGTGTTACCAGTCCGGTAACGCAGGCGGCGGTGGTCGCGGTAAACAGCGCGTCCGTGTACGGCACCGCTCTGCCGTCTGCGGCGCTGATGGGCAGAGAAAGCAGCAGGCTGCCCAGAAAAATCGCGGCAAGAAAGCTCAGCATGATGAGCTGGGTCGTGGTGAATTTAAACCTCGTTCGTGCTTTCATCGTAACTCCTTCCGCATCAGTAAACAGCGCTTTTTTACCATTATAGTGTGCAGATGCCAAAATTGCAATACATATCCGCCGATACCCGGCTTCCGGCGGGGCAGGCAGAAAAAGCTTGCTTTTTCACAGTAAAGCGTGTATACTGAATTTCTCAGCAGCTTTCCGTGTTTCTGTATCAAACACGGCAGGCTGCTTTTTTCATCCGCAGACCCGCCGACAGGGTCTGTAAGAAAGTGAGGACTTTTTTATGCGTAAACGATACCGCCTGTCCACGGCGCTGGATGTGGACGATCTTTTGATGGAATGCACCTCCTACGCCATTGCGCTTGCCAACGAGAAGCACG
>JAZOBV010000026.1:0-11832 GCA_045596145.1 Candidatus Pelethomonas sp. | reverse complement strand
CTTTCTCAAAGGCCAGATACTCGGCGGCGGTCAGAGCCATTCGGGGGGTGGAAATACGCTCGACGGCGGGGTCGTTGGCGAGGTTGGTGAACAGAACGGTACGGTCGATAGCGCCGGTGCGCTTAAACTCGTTGACGAAGTACTCAGGCTCCTCAAAGGTGATACCGATGGCGGCAAAGACAACGGCGAAGTTGCTCTCACCGCCCAGGACCTTTGCCTGGCGGGCGATCTGCGCGGCAAGCTGTGCGTGGGGCAGACCGGAGCCGGAGAAGATGGGCAGCTTCTGACCACGAACCAGCGTGTTCAGACCGTCGATGGTGGAAATACCAGTCTGAATGAACTCGTTGGGGTAGTCACGGGCGGCGGGGTTCATGGGCAGACCGTTGATATCCAGATACTTCTCGGGCAGGATATCGGGACCGCCGTCGATAGGCTCGCCCATGCCGTTAAAGACGCGGCCCAGCATATCGCCGCTGACAGCCAGCTGCAGGGGGTGACCCAGGAAGCGGATCTTGGAGTCGCGCAGGTTGATACCGGCGGAGGATTCAAACAGCTGAACGACAGCCTTATCCCCATTGACCTCCAGAACCTTACAGCGGCGGGTAGTACCGTCGGTCAGTTCGATCTCGGCAAGCTCGTCGTAGGTAACGCCCTCGACCTGCTCAACGACCATCAGAGGGCCGGAGATCTCGTGTATGGTACGGTATTCTTTCATCATACTTCAGCACCTGCTTTCTCTGCGATGGCAGCGATCTCACGCTCCATCTCCTCGGCAATGGCGGCATACTCGGCTGTGTAGTTGTCAGCATCGACAAACTTGGCGCGGCCGATCTTCTCCTTTGCGGGGATCTCGAACATGGGCTGCAGCGCAGCGCCCTTGCCGATGGCATCACGGCACAGGCGGTCAAAGTTCAGGATCATCGCCAGCATACGCATCTGGCGGTCATGGCTGGAATAGCTGTCAACATCCATGAAGGCGTTCTGCTGCAGGAAGTCCTCACGAATCATCTTGGCAGTCTCCAGCGTGAGCTGATCGTTAGCGCTCAGAGAGTCCTTACCGACCAGCTGAACGATCTCGTTCAGCTCCTGCTCCTCCTGCAGGATACTCATGGCCTTGTTGCGGTTCTCCATGAACTCGGGACCATAATGCTCATCGAACCAGGGCTTCATGGTGTCCAGATACAGAGAGTAGGAATTCAGCCAGTTGATGGCGGGGAAGTGACGGCGGTAAGCCAGAGAGGAGTCCAGAGACCAGAACACCTTAACGATACGCATGGTACCCTGAGAAACGGGCTCGGACAGGTCACCGCCGGGAGGGGAAACCGCACCGACGGCGGTCAGGCTGCCTTGACGGGAATCCTGTCCCATGCACTCGACCACGCCGGCACGCTCATAGAACTGAGCCAGACGGGAAGCGAGGTATGCGGGATAGCCTTCTTCACCGGGCATCTCTTCCAGACGGCCGGACATCTCACGCAGAGCCTCAGCCCAGCGGGAGGTGGAGTCAGCGATAACGGCAACGGCATAACCCATGTCGCGGAAGTACTCCGCGATGGTGATACCGGTATAAACGGAAGCCTCACGGGCTGCAACGGGCATATCGGAGGTGTTTGCGATCAGAACGGTACGCTTCATCAGAGACTCGCCGGTTCTGGGATCCTGCAGCTCGGGGAATTCGCGCAGAACGTCGGTCATCTCATTGCCGCGCTCGCCGCAGCCGACGTAAACGACGATATCCACATCGGACCACTTGGCGAGCTGATGCTGCACGACGGTCTTACCGGAGCCGAAGGGACCGGGGACTGCGGCGGTACCGCCCTTGGCGATGGGGAACATGGTGTCGATGATACGCTGACCGGACTGGAGAGGCGCAACAGGATTGTACTTCTTCTGATAGGGACGGCCGACACGGACAGGCCACTTCTGCACCATGGTCAGAGGCACAGTTTCGCCCTTCTCGGTCTTGACCTTAGCGATGACCTCGTCAACGATATAGTCGCCGGGCTGAATGACCCATTCCACGGTACCCTTGATACCGTTGGGGACCATGATCTTGTGCAGAACGACCTCAGTCTCGGGAACCGTACCGAGGATATCGCCCGCCTCAACGCGGTCGCCCACCTTGGCAATGGGGGTATACGCCCACTTCTTCTCGCGGGTCAGGGCGGGAACCTCAACACCACGGGCGAGGTTGGAGCCGATCTTCTTGACGATCTCCTCCAGAGGACGCTGGATACCATCGTAAATGTTCTCGATGATACCGGGACCCAGTTCGACACTCAGGGGAGCGCCGGTGGTAACAACTGCCGCGCCGGGTCCGAGACCGGAGGTCTCCTCGTAGACCTGAATGGAGGCGCGGTCGCCGGTCATGTTCAGAATTTCTCCGATCAGGCGCTGCTCACCGACACGGACGACGTCCGACATATTGGCATCAGCCAGACCGTCGGCAACGACCAGAGGACCGGAGACCTTGATGATTTTTCCTTGACTCATTGCTTCACTGCCTTTCTTATAATTTCAATAAAGGCTTGCAGAATTTCTGTCGCAGACAGAAAATTGTTTACCCAATGTCCGCGCCAACGGCACGCTCGATGGCGCTCTGCAGCGCCTGCGCACCCAGACCCAGACTGCCGGTTTTACCGGGAATAAGGATCACCGCAGGGGTCACATGGGACTTGTAGCGGTCAATGTCCGCGCCAATGTCCGCAGCCAGCTGCTCGGTGATATAGATAATGGCGTAATCTTCCTTCGCCAGACGATGGAGCGCGGTGCGGGCCTCCTCCGTGGTCTCGACAAAATGGGTATCCAGACCCAGAGCCTTAAAGCCCAGCACGCTGTCGCGGTCGCCCAGAACTGCAATTTTATACATAAGCCTCACGCAGCCTTTCCCGGATCGTATCACCACTGATGCCCGCCATACGGCTGGACATGATGATGCGCACCGCCGTAAACTCGATCTCCTTGGCGACCAGATAGCCGATGACGGCCTCCACGCCAAAGGGAACGCTCTTTGCCTTTGCCGCCGCAGCGGTCACAGCGTCATCGCAGACCTTCTCAAACTTGGTAAGACTTCCGCCGCGGGCGGCTTCCATACCAAGCTCCGCTGCCGTGCGCAGCTCTGTGGAGCGGAAGGGCTCCTCCAGATTGCCGCCCAGCGCAGCGGTCATGATGCTGTCCGTCTTGACATTTCCTCCCTCAAAGAGGACCTTCTTCAGGAAATCTCCGCCCTTGCGCATTCTCAGCGTACGCACCGCGCTGCGCAGGTTCGCAGCGTCAATGGTAGCGCGGACATATCCCTCAAGGAAGGTGCTGCGTGTCTTTTTTGCCGCCGAAAGCATCTCGGCATAATAGGCACGGTCCAGCACAAAATCCGCAAGCTGGGGATCGCCGGTAGTGCTGAGCACCTCAGCCGCCTCACGGGCGGCTGCTGCCAGCTCACCGGGGAGTATATCGTATACTCCGTCCGTCAGCGCGCGCTGGAGCTTTTCAGCGCTCACGCGTCCGGCATCCAGCAGCAGATGCTCACCGCTGAGCCCCATTGCCTGTGCCTTGAGCAGGGTTTTGATATTGTGGTAGTCATACTTGACCTTGAACACATCCACCACAGCTTTGTCCGGCGCGAACCGGTAGAGATCAGCAAAGAGCTTTTCACGCTCCGCGGCAAGCGCGGCGCTCAGCTCGCGGTCACTGGCGGGAGAAAACTCACCATAGCCGATCTCCTGCAGCACCTTTGCCGCCTCCTCCGCGCTGGGCGCGTCGATCATGCGGTCCATGCGGGCGGCGGTGAGAAGATTTTTCTCCCGGGCACGCAGGTAAGTGGATATGAAAAGGTAATCCGTATCCTTAAGCTTCTTAGCCAAAAGCCATCCTCCTTTCCTGTTTCAACTCACTATCGGATAGCTTTCGTTAAGCGAACAGGATGGCAGCGATCTCTGCCGCCATGTTATTGCGCAGAACTCTCAGCTGCGTTTCAAACGCGCAGTTGACCTCAACATTGCCGTCGCGCAGCAACACGCCGCCCTCGATCTCGCGTGTCTCGTTGGACAGGGTGAGCATTGCGGTGCCCTGCATCAGAGCGCTGGCACCGTTCACGACCTTTGCGATCAGACCGCCCACCTTACTGCCCTTGACCTCGCCGGGAAGTTCGGGAGCAACTGCGGCAGCCAGTGCGGCGTTGGCCTTCGCCACGACCTTGGTGCCCACGCGCTCACGGTCAGCGGCATTGAAGATCAGCTCCTCACGGCCGGTCTTTGCAGACTTGACCACCAGCTTTGCCAGAAGCTCCACATACTCGTCCTCCGGGAGGGCGAGAAGCTTCTTGCGGGCCGTCTCGAACGCCTCGTCCAGACATGCCTGCTTTGCAGCGAGCAGTTCCTTCTTCGCATCCATCTTCGCGGCGCTCTCAAGGCGCTCCAGCTGGCGCTCGGCAGCCTCTTTGCCTGCCTGCTCGGCAGCGGCGGCCTCAGCCTTTGCCTTTGCCTCGTACTCAGCGCGGAGCGCGGCGGCCTTTGCCTCGGCATCCTTGCGGGTCGCCTCGACCTCTGCCTTCATATCGGTCTCAATGCGCGCGGTAATTTTTTCAATTCCGTTCATGTATCGTGTTACCGCCTTTCATCAATGTTGCTCAGATCCCATTACAGGGAGTTCATCAGCAGCAGGATGGTGGCAAGCAGGGACAGAATGGCGTAGAACTCAACGATACCGCAGAGAATGATACCCTTGGTAGCTTCCTCGGGGCGCTTGGCAACGATATTGATGGAAGCGGCAGCCACGCGGCCCAGGAAGATAGCGGACAGCCAGCCGCTCAGAGCGATGGGCAGGCAGGAAGCGAAGATCGCCATGCCCTGAGCAACGCTCAGAGTCTGGACACCGCCGCCGAACACGCCGATGGTCAGCAGAACGAAGAACCATGCGACCATGCCGTACAGACCCTGAGTACCGGGAAGGACCTGCAGGATCAGGCACTTGGAGAAGTTCTCGGGAGCTTCAGCGATAACGCCGGTAGCGGCCTCACCGACCATACCGGTACCCTTTGCGCTGCCTACGCAGCACAGACCGACTGCCAGAGCCGCGCCCAGGAATGCCAGACCCAGACCACCAAACATTTCAAAAAAAGCTGCCATTTTAGTTTTCCTCCTTAATTACGTCAACATATTGTGTTTGAATTGCCAAAGGCTTATAGGGCTTGCCGCCCTCTTTGTAGAAACGATTAAAGAACTCCAGACACTGCAGACGCAGGTCGTGGACGTAGCATCCCAGAAGGTTCAGCACAAGGTTCAGCGCGTTTCCGATCATGGCAATGATGATAAACAGGAAAACATTGCCAAAGGTTGCGCCCAGCGTATTGAACACGGATGCGATAACGCTGCCGGACAGCATCAGAGCCATCAGACGAACGTAGCTCAGCGCATCGGAGAAGAAGCCGGTAACACCGTTATACACCAGACCTACAAGGCTCGTCACCTTGCCAAAGCCCTTCGCCTTTCTGGTGCCGCCGAAGACCAGCATCAGGATACCGATGATCAGCACCACAGGAATACCGGAGATATTGCCGATGCCAAGGATCGCAAGACCCGCGCCGCCCAGAATGATCCACCATGTGATCTCATCAAACAGCGCGTCAAGGAAGTCGCCCGCCTTGATCTTGTTGATGATGCTCACGGTCATACCGGTGATGATCTGAACGCAGCCGAGGATAACGGAGCCGATCATGATAGCGACCGTATCATCCAGCGGCGTGAACAGCGCCGGCATCTGGAACGTGCTTTCGGGGTTGATGATTTTTGCGATCTGGGGAATAAAGTCGCCGAAGAAGCCGCCCGTGGCAGCGCCCCATCCAAGGGTGCTGACACCGCACCAGAAGACGCCCTCCATGAAGTTGCGGGTGCCCTCCCTGGGCTTGCTTTTCAGAACAAACAGCGCCGCAACGATCATCAGAATACCGTAGCCCATGTCTGCCATCATCATGCCGAAGAACAGCACGAAGAAGGGGAACATCAGCGGGTTGGGATCTGTGCCGTCGTATGCGGGCAGGGAGTACATCTCCGTGACCACATTCATGCAGCGGGTCAGTGCGTTGTTCTTGAGCTTGACCGGCACATTGGGGATATCCTCCTCCGTGGGATCGGTCAGCTCATAGGCACAGTCAAACTTTTGGAGCTCTTTTTCCAGAGCACCGACACTGGGTACATCTACCCAACCGTCGAAATAGATGATCGCGCCGCCGGTCAGCAGCCGCTCCTTGGCGCTTTCCGTCGCCACGAGCTGCTGTACGCAGTCAAAGCACAGGCGAAGCTTCGCGGTATCCCCGCCCATCGCCTTGATAGCAGCGGCTTCCTCGTCACGCTCCCGCGCAGTCTGCGCGATCTTCTCCTCCAACACACGGATGTTTTCCCGAACCGTGCCGCTCATATCCTTGAGCTGGGAGAAGCTGAATCCAAAGGTTCTGAGTGTCTCCAGAACCGTCTGCTCCTTGGCGCGGTGGACGATCACCTCAAGATAGTGCTGCTCACGGTCGCTGGACAGAAGACGGATCTCACATTCCTCGCCTGCCTCTGCCACCGCGCCGGTCATTGCGTCCACATCCACACCGCTGGGCACCGTTCCGAGCAGGACAGCGGCCTGTCTGGTGCCCTTTTCCTCCAGCGGGAGATCGAAGTTCTCCCACGGAAGCAGCGCCATGACTTCAGCGTTCAGCCGGGTCTGCCGGGCAGTGAGCTGACCGATGGTTTTGGCGTGCTCATTGATGCACTGAGCCTTTTCCAGGCTCTCCTCCATCATTTTTCTGTCAAGCAGTTCCTTCTCACTGACAGTGCGGCGAGGCGCGAACATGCCTTCCTTCTGCGGAGCGTACTTGCCGAGAGTCTGCAGCGCGGCGGTAAGCTGCGCCAGTTCTCCCTTGACCCGCGCCAGATCGGTGGTGTCACGGCGGAGCAGCGCGGAGCGATCCTCGTCTGCCGGATACTCCGACGGCTCGCTGATCTCAACGCAGCCCACATGAAGCAGACTCGACAGCAGTGCATCCCGCTCCTCAGCAAGTGCGATCAGTCGGATCCGTTTCATTTTGACAATGGACATTAACTCTCTACCACCCTTCCTAAGATCGCCTGGGTCGCTTTGTCCATACGCGCACCGGCATCAGCCTTGAGGGCCTTGCAGTCCTCAGCAGCCTGAGCGAGGATCTTCTCACGGCGAACCGCAGCCTCCTCCTGCGCTTTGCGCATGACCTCAGCGGCAGCTCTGGCGGAATCCTCCCTGCCCTGCTGCAGCAGAGCGCGTCCCTCCCGCTCAGTATCGGCAAGCAGCTTCTGAGCCTCGGCGCGGGCATCAGCCTTCGCCTGCTCCATGCTCTCTTCTACCTTACGGATCTTGGTAATGGCTTCCAGTGACATTGTTTCACCCCTTTTCGATCAAGTTTCATTTGGTATGCTGCGATTACGTAGTATAGGAATGTCATTCATCTGATCCATACCTACAATAATACAACAGTATTATAGCACAGCACGATATATCATTCCAACGATTTTTTGTTTTAAAGCAAAAAAACAACATCTTGCACAATTCTTTTATTCGCTTTCTGTATTCTTTTCCAATTTTTGCTTTTTTATTATTTTTAGAAATAAAACACAAAAAGAGTCAAAACACGGTGCGGATAAATCCACACCGTGTTTTTTTGAAACGAATATGAACGAAATCACGAAACCAGATACCAGCCTGTTTCCTCTGTTGCTTCACTGACCACCGGCACCAGCGCAGGCACATTTTCCCCGCCGAGCATGATCTTCATCTCCCGCCGCGCGGTTTCCGCATCGCCGGTGGAAAGATAGACCGCATCCACCAGAGGGAGAAGCTTCTGCGCGATAAATCCGGTATCCGCCGTATTTTCCGCCAGACCCCGCACGGCGTTCTCCTCCAGCAGCAGCGAAATACGCACACCGTAGGGCTCCAGCGCGCCTCTCAGCTCATTCAGGAACAACGCCAGCGCATCGGTCTTGCTCATGGAATTTCCGGAATAATCGATCTTATACAAATTTCCGCGATAGGGATAGCACACATTCTCCAGAAGCAGCTCGTCAAATCCCAGTTGGGCGCATTCGACCGCAAAATCGATCAAATAGCGGCGCGCCGCCTCCTTTTCAGCATCCAGCCAATGCCCGCCTCTGTCGTTCTCATACCAGATAAATCCATTGCTCTGGCAGATCCCCGCCTCAGCCATATTGGCACGTCCATAAACAGGATCACGCATACAGCTCAGCCGCGCCACGGTATACACGCCCTCCCTGGCACACAGCTCCGTCAACAGCTCCCGGCTGACGCTCTGACCGGACACAGCGTTTGCGTTGGCAACGGTCGATTGATAGAAGACATTGCCCTCTCTGTCCTTTGCAAGGAAAACAAAGCCATCTGCCCCCTGCTCTGCCAGCATCTGCGCCAGAGCAGCTTCATCCTGCGGTATAACCCCCAGTCCGATCAGGCGGCGTTCCACATAGGGAACAGGCTTTTCCTGCTCCGGAGCAGGCACTTCTTCGGGATCGGATTCTTCCGGTTTTTGCTCATCCGTCCCCGTCTGCTCCTCCGGTGGACGGTCAACGATCAGATTGACATCCTGCTCCGGTTCCTCATCCACCTCTCCCGGATCGTCTTCATTCTCCAGGAAAGGAATCTCCCAGTTTATTTCAAACGGCAGATCCAGATAGAAACTCCCGTCATCAGAATAAGTAATATAGCTCTGCAGGAACAAAAACGCGCACGCGGCGATCAGGACCAGCAAAAGCACGATCACCAGCAGCCGGCGCAGCACGCCCGAACGCCCACGATAGCTGTGATAGCCTTTCAGTGCCATAGGCAGTCCTCCCTTCTATTTCGACCCCAACTTACCGATGGGCAAATTTTTGCTATATTACATTATCATACCCACACATTGATTTGCAACCGTTTTTTGTCGGAAATATGCTATTTTTCATTAAAATGGATATAAAAATCGAATCACAGAACGCAATGTACGCCCAGCAGCGCTGATTTCACTTACAAATTGGGATTTGCAGAGTTGTTTTATGGGGATATTCCGCGCCCCGGCGCGTGTCACTTTGCCCTCGGCGGCAAAGTGACCAAAACGCCGCTGAAACCTCTTCGGTTTCAGCCTTCCCGCCTTAAATAGTCCATCTTTTTTGTTCTATTATCGGCACGCCCTCCCGGAAACGCGCTGCGGTTGCCCCGCTCACCCGCTACTTTGATGTAAATGGGAGCTTTCTGCGTTTTCTTTGGTGTGCCTTGCGGTTGCAGCAGTTTTGCGATATTTGAAACTCAATCAGGCACTCCAAAATAAAGGCACAAATTGCATATAAACAAAGCAGGAGCGGGTGAGCGGGGCAAATGCTTCGCCTTTTCGTCAAGAAAGTGCCGAATATAGAACGGACGGGATGGTTTTAGTAAGAGGGAGATTCCTAAGGGGGGACGCCTTAGGCGATCTTTTGCATACTTTTCAATCGATTGAAAAGTATCCCGCCGCGGTGGTGGCATGGGCGTAGGAATTGCGAGTAGATCCCGCGGAGCAGTGTCCGAGTGTCCCCTGCTCTGGAAGGATTTACATTTGCAAAATAGTTACAAAACGGTTACAATCAATACTGTCTTCGCGAGACAAATACTTATCAGGAGGTCAATCAAATGTGTAACTTCGATTGCAGCGCCATTTGGCAGATTCTCTGCCGTCTGTTCGGTTTCGGTTGCTAAGGTAAATTCCAGCGGTCCTGCGGAAGCAGGACCGCTTTCTTTTCAGGAGGCTTAAAATGAAGAAAATAATTACCCTGTGCGCTGCAGTGCTTGTGCTCTCAGCACACACCGCGTCTGCTTCCGCAGCAGGACTGTTTCACACAGTTGTTAGGGGCGATACCATGTGGAGGCTGGCAGTAAAATATCAGATCGGGACACAGGAGATCACCGACGCAAATCCCGAGGTATCCGATCCGAACCTGATTTACCCCGGGCAGGTGCTGCGTATTCCGCAGATCGACAGTACCGTGTCCTCTTTTGAGCGGGAGGTCGTGCGGCTGGTGAACGAGGAGCGGGCTAAAAACGGACTGAAGCCGCTTCAAGAAAACTGGGAGCTGTCCCGCATAGCGCGTTATAAGTCACAGGATATGGTGGACAACCGCTATTTCTCCCACACCAGCCCCATCTACGGCACACCGTTTCAGATGATCAGGGCCTTCGGTCTGACCTACCGGACTGCCGGTGAAAACATTGCCTATGGGCAGAGAACTCCGCGGGCTGTCGTCAATGCGTGGATGAATTCCAGCGGACACCGTGCCAACATCCTGAACCCGTCCTATACACAGATCGGTGTAGGATATGTGGCCAACGGAAATTATTGGACACAGATGTTCATTGGCTGACCATATCCCCTATCACAGTCCGAGGATACCCCGCAGCTGCTCCAGTGCTTCATCGTAGGTTTCAAAATTCACCACATAGTCGCACAGGGCGGCGTTCTGCTCCTCGTACTCGATGGCGGTCAGACGGCTGACCTTATCCTCGATGGAGGCGTTTTTCTTGAGAATGTTGGTCATCAGCGCCTTTTTCTCGCGCTTGATGTAGATGGTGGTAACGTTTTTGAAGTAGGTTTTCACCGACATGGCGCCGCAGATATCCATGGTGGTCAGCACCCGCTTCCCTTCCCGCAGGATCTTCTCCACATCGCTTTTTCTCGACCCGTAGCCGTGACCGAGATACATGGTGGACTGGAACATATCGCCGCTGCCGAGCAGCGCGCGAAATTCCTCCAGCGACACATAGTTGTACCATGTGTTTTCTTCCACGGCGGTGGGGTCGTTGGTGGTATAGCTGACCAGCTTTTCGTAGCGGTCGGTACTGCCCAGGAGCCTCATGGCGATCTTTGACTTGCCGCAGCCGGACGGTCCCACCAGCACCACGATGCTGGGATCGGATTTGGAATGGCTTTCCTCCTGCACGGAATAGCTTTGGGCGATGACCTCCACCAGCTTGAGAAATTCATCGTAGTTATTCACCGCCAGCATACCCGTTGCCTCCTGATTCCACGGACGGCGCATGAGGATCGGGTACTTCGCGCCGGAGCGGAGGATATTGTGCATGGCATCGTCAAAGAGGATATCCGTGTGGATATTGTCCTTCCGAGCGCCCATGTAAATGTGGTCGGCGGGGATCTCGGGGAACTCCTCCATGATCCGCTGGGCGCGGATGCCCATAAATTCCGGCGGCACGGCGGTGCAGATAAAAACCTCTGTCATCCGGCTCAAGCGGCGGACGAACTCCTTCGCCCCGGGATAGACGGGCTGGGTGCGGTAAAATTCGGGATCCCGGAAGTAGGGGTAGATGGAGTCCGTTCGGGTGCCCATCTTTCCCCAGCGGTCCTTTTCGTAGATGGTCATGGGGGGATCGAAGCCGTGCTTCTCGTTGGCAAGCGCAATGGCGTAGGAGGTGCATTCCATCAAAAGATCATCCACATCCAGGGCGGTGGAGAGTCTGTATTTTCTACTCATATCATTTCCTCACTTTCATGATAGTATGTGTCCGGTGGGGGAAATTCAACGACAGCCGTTTGCGGTAAAGGCAGCGCTTACCGGGAAGCGACCATGAAATACGGGACAAAAAAGCAGCTCGCCGTGTTTGATACAGAAACACGGAAAGCTGCTGTTGGTGATATTATACAGATATTCGCTAAAAAATCAAGAACTTTTTTACACTGGTAACAGTTACCGACAGATCACACAGGATATATCTTGCAAAAGAGGGCGGATAGGCGTATAATCCGGAATATAAAGCTATCGACCATAGGAGTAGTGCTATGAAAAAGAC
>JAZOBV010000025.1:0-3989 GCA_045596145.1 Candidatus Pelethomonas sp. | reverse complement strand
TCCGTACGGGTGCCTGCTATGAATGGTGCTGCGGTTGAGGGCTTTGGGCGAATCGGTACTGCCATCAATCAGATGGCCAGGGAGCTGGGCAGCGTGGAGACCCTGCGGACAGACTTTATCGCCAACGTATCCCATGAGATGAAGACGCCTCTGGCTGTCATGCAGAACTACGGCACTATGCTCCAGCAGCCAAATTTGGAAGATGCACAGCGTATTGAATATGCTAAAGCCATCACCGACGGTTCCCGCCGCCTGGCCGATATGATGACCAACATTCTGAAGCTGAATCGACTGGAAAACCAGCAGATTTTTCCGCAGACGACTGAATACGATCTGGGCGAACAGCTTTGTGAGTGCCTGCTCCAGTATGAAAACGTCTGGGAGCAATCAGATATTGAAATTGAAACTGAAATTGAAGAAGACGTTCGAGTAAAAGCCGATGCTGAGCTGCTCTCCCTCGTGTGGAACAATCTGTTTTCCAATGCCTTTAAGTTCACCGAAGTCGGCGGCACGGTTTCCCTCAGTCTGCATGCCACGGAGCATCACGCCATTGTAAAAATCCGGGATACCGGCTGTGGTATGTCCCCTGAAGTAGGTGCGCATATTTTCGAGAAGTTCTATCAGGGCGATACCTCCCATGCAACACAGGGAAATGGTCTCGGTCTTGCGCTTGTGAAGCGCGTGGTGGATATCATGCAGGGAGAGATCAGCGTGGAAAGCGCCATTGGTGTGGGGACTACTTTTACCGTGACAATTCGGAGGGCCTGAGATGGATTGGAAACGCATGGCGAAGAAGCTGCTGTTCCCACCATTGGGAATCGTTTTGCTTCTCGTAGTGGTCAGCGCTGCGGCGCTTGTGGCAGTCTTTGTCAAAGGACTGGACATCTCTCCTCTGGCCTACGTCAGCTATGTCTTCGCCTTTTACACCCTTTGTGTTCTCTGCGTTTTCTGCTGTAAAACGCTGCCGGGGTACTGGAAAACCGGAAAAGAAAAACTCTATACCAACAAGACAGCGAATCGCTATCTGACCGATGCGGCATTTATGACCCATGTAAATCTCTATCGTTCGCTGGCAATCAACCTGCTTTATGTTGCCGCGAACGCCATATCCGCGATCGTGTGGGGCACCCACTGGTTTGCTCTGTTCGCGGTGTACTATGCCATTCTTGCGGTGATGCGCTTTTTGCTTGTACGCTACGTCGGCAAAAACAAGATCGGGGCAAGTCGCCTTGGAGAGCTGCACCGGGCGCGGCTGTGCGCCTATATTCTGCTGACCGTCAATCTTGCCTTGTCGGGGGCCGTGCTGATGATGGTTTATTTCCATCGGGGCTTCGACTATCAGGGGATTTTGATTTATGTGATGGCTATGTATACCTTCTACATCACGACAACCGCCATCATCGACATGGTGAAATATAAAAAGTACGGAAGTCCCATCATGTCAATGTCCAAGGTCATTAAAATGGCTGCGGCATTGGTATCCATGCTGTCTCTGGAAACAGCCATGTTTTCACAGTTCGGCGGAGATATGAGCATTGAAAGCCAGAGGATCATGATCATGGCAACGGGAGCGGGGATAGCCGTCATCGTCGTTGCCATGGCGATCTATATGATCGTCCGAACCACCAAAGAAATAAGGAGCCTGAAATAAAATGGAGAAAAATCAGGAAACATTTACCTATACCTACTCTGCCCGGCAGCAGGAGGAAGTGCAAAATATTCGAAAAAAGTATCTGCCGCCCGAAGAGGACAAGATGGAGCGGCTCCGCAAGCTCCACCATTCCGCCACTCAGAAAGCTCAGGCTTGGGCTCTTGTTCTGGGTGTTGTCGGCGCTTTGATCATGGGCAGCGGCATGAGCCTTGTGATGACGGACATCGGTGAAGTCCTCGGCTTGACCAACACTTTGATCCCCGGTATTGTGATCGGCATCATTGGTATGCTCCCGGTGGGTTTTGCCTATCCGACCTATAATCGAATTCTGAAGAAAGAGCGTCAGCGCATAGCACCGGAGATCCTCCGTCTTTCCGACGAGCTGATGAAATAAGCGAGGCGCGCTATTAATACGCCGACACAAAATAGGTGAAATATGATTGACAGCGGCAAAGTGATGTGGTAAAGTTTTCATGTTAAATCCTAACTATCAGAAGGTGAAATTATGAAACATATCAAGACTATCGAGACTCGTAACCTGTGCGACAGCGCCAAGAACGGTGGCTGCGGTGAGTGCCAGACCTCTTGCCAGTCTGCTTGCAAGACCAGCTGCGGTATTGCCAACCAGAAGTGCGAGAGCAAGGAAAGCAAGTAATTGCGAATACAAAAATCCCGCCGAAATCGGCGGCTTTTTTTCAGTATGTCAAAAAAGTGGCTGTGCCACCTTTTTGACATACTGAAAACAGCTTTTTCGAGCCAGGATGTCTCAAAAAAGCATGGATTTAAATGTGCAGGGGGCCCTTCGCCCCCTGCACACGCCCCCCGCTGCTCGGTCTCGTAACTAAGCAGCATAGTTTTTCACAGGCTGCAAAAATGCCGCCGAAATCGGCGTCATTTTTTCTTTAAGGAGATAAATACAATGATTCATCAATATAAGCTGGGCGGCTATAACATAGTGCTGGACATTTGCTCCGGCGGTGTTCATGTGGTGGATGAGGTGGCTTACGATATCATCGCCATGTTTGAAGACAATACCCGCGATGCGGTGCTGGCTGCCATAGAAGAAAAATACCCCGATATCTCCAAGGATGAGATCGCGGAATGCTATGACCAGATCGTTGCTCTGAAGGAGGCGGGAAAGCTCTTCGCTCCCGATACCTTTGAACCCATGGCAGGACAGCTGAAGCAAAAGACCGCAGGAGTCGTAAAAGCTCTGTGTCTGCACATTGCCCACACCTGTAACCTGAACTGCTCCTACTGCTTTGCAAGCCAGGGAAAATACCACGGCGAACGGGCTGTTATGTCCTATGAGGTGGGCAAGCGTGCTTTGGATTTCCTGATCGAAAACTCCGGCAGCCGCCGCAATCTCGAAGTGGACTTTTTCGGCGGCGAGCCTCTTATGAATTTTCAGGTGGTAAAAGATCTCGTGGCCTATGCACGAAGCGTGGAGAAGGAAAAGGGCAAGAATTTCCGCTTTACTCTGACCACCAACGGCGTTCTTGTCGACGATGATGTGATCGAATGGGCCAACCGTGAGTGCAGCAATGTGGTGCTGAGTCTGGACGGCCGCAAGGAGATCCATGACCGCTTCCGCGTGGACTACGCTGGCAAGGGAAGCTGGGAAAACATCGTGCCCAAATTCCAGAGATTCGTGGAAAAGCGCGGCGGTAAGGACTATTACATGCGCGGCACCTTTACCCACGCAAACCCCGACTTCCTTGAGGATATTCGTCAGATGCTCGACCTCGGCTTTAACGAGTTGAGCATGGAGCCGGTTGTATGCGCCGCGGATGACCCCTCCGCGCTGACGGAAGACGATCTTACCATCGTAATGGAGCAGTACGAAAAGCTCGCCGAGCTGATGCTGGAGAGAGACCGCGAGGGAAAACCCTTCACCTTCTATCACTATATGATCGACCTGACCGGCGGCCCCTGCATTTATAAGCGTATCTCCGGCTGCGGCAGCGGAACGGAATATATGGCCGTGACTCCCTGGGGCGACCTGTACCCCTGCCATCAGTTCGTGGGTGAAGAGCGCTTCAAGCTGGGCGATATCTGGACAGGTGTGACCAACACCGAAGTCCAAGGCGAGTTCGCCGCTTGCAATGTCTACGCCCACCCCGAGTGCCAGGATTGCTGGGCACGCCTGTACTGCTCCGGCGGCTGCGCGGCCAATGCCTACCACGCGACCGGCAGCGTGACCGGCGTCTACGAGGACGGCTGCAGGCTCTTCCGCAAGCGCATGGAGTGCGCCATCATGGTGGCCATTGCCCGGGCGTTGGGCGACAACCGATGAATACCCCCATCTGCGATTTCGTCCGCCAATACGCGGCATCCG
>JAZOBV010000024.1:0-8797 GCA_045596145.1 Candidatus Pelethomonas sp. | reverse complement strand
CTATGCGTTCACCCGCCCGCAGGCGGGCGCTTACAAGGCCAACCGCCAAAGGCGGCTCTTAGGCCGAGTGTGCCCCGCTCACCCGCTACTCTGTTATAAATGTCAACTTTCCGCCTTTGCTTCTGGGTGCCTTTCATTTGCAGTGGTCCTACGATGCTTAACTCCAATTAGGCACTCCATAGTAAAGGCACACAGTCATTCCTAGCACCGTAGCAGCGGGTGAGCGGGGCAAATGCAGCGCGTTTCAAAAACCTCGTGCCGAAAAGAGAAACAAAAAGCCTATTGGGAAACCCCCGTAAACGGGGATATCTAAGGGGTTTCCCCTTAGATGCCCTTTTGGTGACTTTTCTGGCAAGAGAAAAGTCACCCGTCGGAGACTGGACACAGCTGAGGGCAGATCCGACTCCTCTTTCAACGAAACAAAACACCCAAAAACAACCGATTTTTTACTTTTTTTCACTTTGCCCTGTTGAAATACCGTTCATTTGTGGTATACTACAATAGAATATGTATAATCGAGATACTGGGGACTTGTGCCCAGAAGAAGGAGGTACCTGTGGGAAAAATCATAGCAGTTGTCAATCAAAAGGGCGGTGTCGGCAAAACGACAACCTGTGTCAGCCTTGCCGCCGCGCTGAAGGAACAGGGCAAGCGTGTGCTTCTCTGCGACTTTGACCCGCAGGCCAACGCAACCTCCGGCATGGGTGTGGACAAAACCGTCTCGCAGGGCGTTTATGATGTCATTATCAATGATATTTCCCCCGAAAAGCGTGTGGTTTCCACGCGCTACGGCGATGTTCTCCCCTCCTGTAAGGCACTTGCGGGCGCGGGCATTGAGATGATAGCCATGGACGGTCGTGAGCTGCTTCTTCGCAACGCCCTGCATCAGCTCGCCCCAAATTATGATTACATACTGATCGACTGTCCTCCCTCCCTTGAGCTGTTGACGCTTAACGGTCTGTGCGCGGCGGACAGCGTTCTGGTTCCCGTACAGGCGGAGTACTTCGCGCTGGAGGGTCTCAGCGATCTGATGAACACGATCCGCATCGTCCGACGCTCCCTCAACAAGTCACTGGAGCTGGAGGGCGTTCTGCTCACCATGTTCGACACACGCACCAACCTCGCCATGCAGGTCGCGGAGGAAGTGAAGCGTTTCTTCCCCGGTAAGGTCTACTCCACCGTGATCCCCCGCAACGTCCGCTTGAGCGAAGCCCCCAGCCACGGAAAGCCCATCACAGCCTACGACCGCACCTCCCGCGGGTGCGAGGCATACACCGCTCTCGCCAAAGAATTTATGCGCAAGAGTGAATCAGGCAAGTAACCGGAAAGGAGTTGTATATGGCAGCAAATAAACGAGGAATGGGAAAAGGTCTCGGCGCTCTGTTGGGCGAGGATTTTTCCATGGAAACCCCAGCCTCCCTTTCTACCCTTCCCCTTTCCCAGATTGAAAACTGCGCGGGTCAGCCCCGCCGGGTATTTGACCCCGAAAAACTGGAGGAACTGGCGGAGTCCATCCGTGAGCACGGCATCATTCAGCCGCTGACTGTCCGTAAGCTCGCCTCCGGCTACTATCAGATCATCGCCGGCGAGCGCCGCTGGCGGGCGGCACGGCTTGCCGGTCTATCCGAAGTTCCGGTGAATATCATTGAAGCGGACGACCGGAAGGCCATGGAGCTTGCCATGATCGAAAACCTCCAGCGTGAGGACTTGAACCCTATGGAGGAAGCCGAGGGCTACCGCTCCCTCATTGAGCAGTACGACATGACGCAGGAGGAAGCAGCAGCCCGTGTGGGTAAATCCCGCAGCGCTGTGGCAAATGCCATGCGCCTTCTCCAACTCAGTCAGGATATCCGCCTTCTGGTGGAGAACGAAGACCTCTCCGCAGGTCACGCCAGAGCCCTGCTCCCCCTCTCCCCCGCATTACAGGCGGAGGCGGTGAAAACCATTCTGGCAAACGGTCTCTCCGTCCGCCAGACGGAGCAGCTGGTCAAGCGTTTGCAGGACAAGGCTGAGAAACCCGAAAAGAAGAAAGACCCCAACGCTGTGGATTATGTCGCGGAAGCGGAGCGTGAGCTGTCGAACCGGATCGGACGTGCCTGCCATATCGCCCACGGCAAGAAAAAGGGTCGCATTGAGATCGAATACTACGGCGTGGACGACCTCAACGAGCTGCTGGAGGCACTGCATAAGATCGGCAAGTAATTATACTTTACAAGCGCTGAAGAAAAGCCGATACACGCTATGTTTCACGTGAAACAAAAGGAGTTTCCCATATGCTGAGCCGAAAGAAAATGAAAACTTCAGAAACGATCACAGCTGTGGGCGCTGTAGCATTTTTTATTGGCTATCTGATGGATCTTGCGCCCCTGTGGATCGTGGGATCTGCGGTGATCCTCTCCGGTTTAGCTCTCTATGCGTATGCAAGCCGCTGTCCAAAGTGTGGTAAGGTGCTGCGGCACGTGTCCTCCTCCCTGCTGGACCCCGGCTACTGCCCACATTGCGGCACAAAAATAGAATTTGACGAATAATCCCCAATAAGGAGAACAGAAATATGCTGGACATTAAATTTATCCGCGAAAACCCCGAAATCGTTAAGGAAAATATCAAGAAGAAGTTTCAGGACGCCAAGCTCCCTCTGGTTGACAAGGTGATTGAGCTGGATGCCGAGAACCGCGCCGCCATCACCGAGGCAAGCGACCTCCGCGCCCAGCGCAACACCCTCTCCAAGCAGGTGGGTATGCTCATGGGTCAGGCAAAGAAGGATCCCTCCAAGCTGGAGGAGGCCGAGGCCGTCAAGGCGCAGGTCAAGGCACAGGCTGACCGCCTCGCCGAGCTGGAGAAGCGTGAGGAGGAGCTGGAGCTGGAGATCCGCAGGATCCTTCTGACCATCCCCAACATTATTGATCCCTCCGTCCCCATCGGTGAAAGCGATGAGTTCAATGTGGAAGTCGAGCGCTTCGGCGAACCCGCTCTGAAGGAGTTTGACGTTCCCTACCACACCGCTATTATGGAGACCTTTGACGGCGTGGATATGGATGCCGCCGGACGCACCAGCGGCAATGGCTTCTACTATCTGCTGGGCGACATTGCCCGCCTGCACTCCGCCGTCATCTCCTACGCCCGTGACTTTATGATCGACAAGGGCTTCACCTACTGCATCCCCCCCTACATGATCCACGGCAACGTTGTCGAGGGCGTTATGAGCCAGACCGACATGGATGCCATGATGTACAAGATCGAGGGCGAGGATCTCTACCTCATCGGAACCAGTGAGCACTCCATGATCGGCCGCTATATCGACCAGATCCTGCCCGAGTCCTCCCTGCCCCAGACCCTCACCTCCTACTCCCCCTGCTTCCGCAAGGAAAAGGGCGCTCACGGCATCGAGGAGCGCGGCGTTTACCGCATCCACCAGTTTGAGAAGCAGGAGATGATCGTCGTCTGCAAGCCCGAGGAGAGCATGGACTGGTATGAGAAGATGTGGCGCTACAGCGTGGAGCTGTTCCGCTCTCTGGATATTCCCGTGCGCCAGCTTGAGTGCTGCTCCGGCGACCTCGCCGATCTGAAGGTCAAGAGCTGCGATATCGAGGCATGGAGCCCCCGCCAGCAGAAGTATTTTGAGGTCTGCTCCTGCTCCAATCTGGGTGACGCACAGGCCCGCCGTCTGAAGATCCGCGTCCGCGGTGAGGACGGCAAGAACTACCTGCCCCACACTCTGAACAACACCGTCGTCGCACCTCCCCGTATGCTCATCGCTTTCCTTGAGAACAACCTGCAGGCCGACGGCAGCGTGAAGATCCCCGTTGCCCTGCGTCCCTACATGGGCGGTAAGGAAGTCTTGATCCCCAACAACAAGTAATCGTATCAGCAGATTGAAAGGAGTTTCGACATGAAGAAGTTTCTGAAGGTTCTGGCAGCAGTGGCGGCAGTTGCCGCAGTTGTGCCCTACAAGGCAAAGGCGGACGAGAACGGCGGCGAGGTGGAAGGTCTGCTGTGGAAAGCAAACTGGAAGCTGGACCCCGATTACCAGTCCGATCCCGATATCAACATCACCTTTGGTTTCAACAATCCCTTTGAAAAGCTGAACAATGAGTCCCACCTCTTTGCTGACGATCTGGTGGTGGACTACTGCTGCGACGAGACCCTTGCCCAGAACGGCGAGACCCACGTCTACACCGAGGAAGCTGTCGCGGAGTGTGACTGCTGCTGTGAAGACACCGCAGATTGCGGCTGCAACACCGGCAATGATGCCGGAAACGATGCAGGCAACGACGCAGGCTGTGAGGAGTAAGCCATGAAGAAGTTCTTGGAAGAATTTAAGCAATTTGCCATGCGCGGCAACGTCATCGACCTTGCGGTCGGTGTCGTTGTGGGCGGCGCATTCGGTAAGATCACCAGTTCTCTGGTCAACGACATCATCATGCCCGCCGTTTCCATGCTCACCGGCGGCGTAAATTTCAGCGACTGGAAGATCGTCCTCAAGCAGGCTGTCGTGGAAAACGGCGAGGAGGTCGCCGCCGCCGTTTCCATCAACTACGGCACCCTTATCTCCACTATTATCGACTTTATTATCCTTGCCTTTGCTGTATTCTGCATGGTAAAGGGTATCAACGCTCTCCACCGCAAGAAGGAGGAGGCTCCCGCCGCTCCTCCCGCTCCCCCGGAGCCCAGCGCTGAGGAGAAGCTGCTCACCGAGATCCGTGACCTTCTGAGGGACAGGAAATGAGAGATACTCTGACCCGGGGACTGCCTGAGTTGGGAGTGGATCTGAAGTACATCGAGCAGCTGGAAGGATTTTCCAGTATGCTGGTAGAGAAAAACAAGGTGATGAACCTTACCGGCATTACCGAGCCCAGGGAGGTCGCGGTGTTGCATCTGCTGGACAGCCTTGCGCTGCTCCCCATGGCTCCCCTTTCCGGCAAAAAGATCGTGGACGTTGGCACCGGCGCGGGATTTCCCGGCGTGCCGCTGAAAATCGCCCTGCCGGAGAGCCATATAACGCTGCTGGACAGTCTGAATAAGCGCATTGAGTTTCTCAAGGAGAGCTGTGACGCGCTGGGGCTTGCGGATGTGGACTGCGTCCACGCCCGTGCCGAGGAATTCGGGCATCGTGAGGAGTATGATTACGCTGTGAGCCGTGCTGTGGCATCCCTGCCGGTGCTGTGCGAGCTGTGTCTGCCACTGGTGAAGGTAGGCGGCGAGTTTCTCGCCATGAAATCCAGCCACACCGAGGACGAGATCAACGATGCCAAGCGCGCTATCGCCCTTCTGGGCGGAAAAATCACCGAGGTCATTGATTACACCATTCCAACCACAGATATCGTTCACCGCGTGGTGCGGATCGAAAAAATCGCGCCCACCGCGAAAAAATACCCCCGCCGCTTTGCTCAAATCAAGAAACAGCCGCTGGGGCAGTAACACCGTATAGACACCACCGGACAGGAGGAAACCCTATGGGACAGACCATTGCCGTCGTTTCCGGCAAAGGCGGAACGGGAAAAACTTCATTTACCGCCAATGTAGGCATGGCGCTTGCCCAGCTCGGGTATTCCACCCTCTGTCTGGATTGCGACATCGGACTCAGAAATCTTGACCTCGCCCTGTCCATGACAGACCGGGCGGTAATGGATTTTACAGATGTTGTGTCTGGATTCTGCTCGCTGGAGGACGCCGTTGTCCCCCACCCGCAGCAAAATCACCTCTATCTTCTCACCGCGCCCACCCGCACCACCGTTCCCGAGCTGACCGGTGACTCCATGCGGGCGCTCATTTCCGCCATCAAGCAGAAGTTTGACTTCTGTCTGGTGGACGCGCCTGCGGGACTGGGCGAGGGCTTTCGTCTGGCGGTGGACAGCGTGGATCGCGCCATCGTTGTCACCACCACGGATGCCATCAGCCTGCGGGATGCCCAGCGCACGGTAATGGAGCTTTCCCATCTGCCCCGCGGCAAGGTGCATCTGGTGGTGAACCGCTGCCGCAAGAAGCTGATGCGATCCCTGCACCAGACCATTGACGACGCTATCGACACCGCCGGTCTCCCCCTCCTCGGCGTGATCCCGGAGGATGAGACCATGGCGCTGTACGCCGGGCGGAGCGTCCCCCTGCTTCTCAGCGAAAACCAGTACGCCGCACAGGCGTACCGCAATATCGCCCGCCGTTTGAACGGCCAGCGCACTCCGCTGCTGCGGATCAAGTAAACTACAGAGAGAAAACAGCAAGAGAATCCATACCGGTGCGTTGCAGACAAAAATGGCAGCAAGGTACCATTCGTTAAGAGCAATTCGCGCAAGAATTTCGCACAGGAAAAAGGCGCGGCTTTGCAGGAATACTTTGTGTATTGCAAAAAGGCGCAACGAATTTACGGTGTGAAATTATCGCGAAGTGCCGAAGACGGTATGGTATCTTGCTGCCAAAAATAAAGAAAGGATGCAAAAAAATGTATATCGCCCTGATGGCTCACAACAACAAAAAAGATCTGATGGTCCAGTTCTGCTCAGCCTACGCCGGAGTCCTCTCACGACATAACCTCTGCGCTACCAATACCACCGGACGACTGATCACCGAGGCAACGGGGCTGCCCGTCCATTTATTCCTTTCCTGTCAGCACGGCGGAAGCCAGCAGATCGGCGCACGAATCGCCTACAATGAGATGGATATGGTCCTCTTCTTCGTTGACCCCAAGGACGACAGTCTGCAGGAGGAGCTGCTGTACATTTCCCGCCTGTGCGACCAGAACAATGTCCCCTACGCCACCAATGTCGCCACCGCTGAAATGCTGGTGCTGGGCATGGACCGCGGCGATCTGGATTGGCGCAATCTGGTCAATCCCAAGTCCAAAGCAAAATAAAGGAGTACCCGACTTATGAAGATCACACCCAGAACCTTATCTGGTTTTATGGAGCTGTTGCCCCAGCAGCAGGTTCTTTTTGAAAAAGTTAAGTCCATTCTGGAGGAGACTTACGAGCTGTACGGCTTCCTCCCTCTGGATACCCCCCTCATTGAGGCCAGCGAGGTACTGCTGGCAAAGGGCGGCGGCGAGACTGAGAAGCAGATCTACCGCTTCTCCAAGGGCGACGCCGACTTGAGCCTGCGCTTCGACCTCACCGTTCCCCTTGCCAAGTATGTTGCCCTGCACTACGCTGACCTCGCCTTCCCCTTCCGCCGCTATCAGATTGGCAAAGTCTACCGCGGCGAGCGCGCCCAGCGCGGCCGCTTCCGTGAGTTCTACCAGGCAGATATCGACATCATTGGTGACGGCAAGCTGGATATCACCAACGAGGCGGAGATCCCCGCCATCATCTACCGCACCTTCTCCCGTCTGGGGCTGTAGCGTTTCCAGATCCGCGTGAACAACCGCAAGATTTTGAATGGCTTCTACGCCATGCTCTCTCTCACCGAAAAGAGCGGCGATATCATGCGCACCGTGGACAAGCTGGACAAGATCGGCGCGGAAAAGGTCAAGACTCTGCTTGTGGGCGAAGAAATCGGTCTTTCTGAAGCTGATGCAGACGAAATTTTGAAGTTTATTGCCATCACCGGCGCTAACCACGAGGTTCTCACCGCTCTGGAAGGCTATAGGGGCAGAAACGAGCTGTTCGATCTGGGTCTTGAGGAGCTTACCACCGTCACAAAGCACCTCGCCGCCTTCGGCGTACCCGAGGAGAACTTCGCCGTTGACCTCACCATCGCCCGTGGTCTGGATTACTATACCGGAACCGTCTATGAAACCACCCTGCTCGATCACCCCGAGATCGGCTCCGTCTGCTCCGGCGGACGTTACGACAATCTCGCCGAGTACTACACTGACAAACAGCTCCCCGGCGTAGGTATCTCCATCGGCCTCACCCGCCTGTTCTATGTTCTGAACGAACAGGGTATGCTGAACACCGCCCTGAACACCTCCCCCGCTGACGCGCTGGTCATCCCCATGACCGAGGATATGAGCGAGGCCATCGCTCTCTCCACCCGCCTGCGCGGTGAGGGCATCCGTGTCCAGCTCTACACCGAGCAGAAGAAGTTCAAGGCAAAGATGAACTATGCCGACAAGGTCGGTGTGCCCTATGTCATCTTCGTCGGCGAGGACGAGGTAAAAGAAAAGGTCGTCGCCTGCAAGGACATGGTCACCGGCGAGCAGACCAAGCTGGATTTTGACGCTACCCTCGAGCGTATCCGCGAGGGACTTGCAGCGCGCGAGTCCGGCAGCGTCATCAACGGATAATCTGAACACGTTTCGTTATCAATAAACTATTTTATACAATCCGAAATCAAAAGGAGTTCTATATTATGATGCAGAACCGTACTCATACCTGCAACGAGCTTCGCATCGAGCATGCAGGTCAGACCGTCCAGCTCAGCGGTTGGATGGAAAATGTCCGCGAGGTCGGACAGAATCTTGCCTTCGTGATCCTGCGCGACTACTACGGAACCACCCAGGTGGTCATCGAGAACGAGGAGATGATGAACGCCATCTCCAAGCTGAACAAGGAGACTGTCATCGAGGTGCAGGGCACCGTGCGTGAGCGCAGCAGCAAGAACGCCAATCTCCCCACCGGCGAGATCGAGGTCGTCCCCACCGCCATCAAGGTGCTGGGCACCTGCCAGCACAACGAGCTGCCCTTCCAGATCAACCGCAGCCGTGACGCCGACGAGGCCATCCGTCTGAAGCACCGCTATCTGGATCTGCGCAACCCTGCTGTGAAGAGCAACATCATCCTGCGCTGCCAGGTGGTCTCCGCCATCCGCGCCGCCATGACCGAGAAGGGCTTCCTGGAGGTCACCACCCCCAATCTGACCGCCT
>JAZOBV010000023.1:0-4981 GCA_045596145.1 Candidatus Pelethomonas sp. | reverse complement strand
GAAACCATCAATGTCACCATCCATAACGGCGTTGATGTTACTATTTTCAAAGCCGGTGCGGGTGTCCTTTGCGAGGGTATAGGGCATAAAGACATAGGAGCGGATCTGGCTGCCCCATTCCATCTTCATCTGCACGCCCTTGATGTCGCTGATCTTGTCGGCGTGCTGCTGGATCTTCATTTCCATCAGCTTTGCCGCCAGCATCTTCATACAGTTTTCACGGTTCTGCACCTGAGAACGCTCCTGCTGGCTGGAAACCACAACGCCGGTGGGCTTGTGGATCAGACGAACAGCAGAGGAGGTCTTGTTAACGTGCTGACCACCTGCGCCGGACGCGCGATAGACCTGCATTTCAATATCCTCGGCACGGAGATCCACGTTGGTATCCACATCAATCTGGGGCATGACCTCTACAGCGGAGAAGGAGGTCTGGCGGCGGGCCTGGGCATCATAGGGAGAGACGCGCACCAGGCGGTGAACGCCGTTCTCGCTCTTGAGATAGCCATAGGCGTTCTCACCCTCGATGGAGATGGTGGCGGACTTGATACCCGCGTCGTCGCAATCCTCGTAGTCCAGAGTCTTCCTCTGGAAACCCTTGCGCTCCGCCCAGCGGGTGTACATGCGGTAGAGCATCTGGCACCAGTCCTGCGCCTCAGTGCCGCCCGCACCTGCGTGGAGAGAAATGATGGCGCTGGCGTTGTCATACTCACCGGTGAGCAGGGTAGCGAGGTTTGCCTCCGCCAGCGCGGTCTCCAGCGCGGTATAGCCTTCCTCAATCTCGCTGAGCAGGGACTCGTCATCCTCCTCAATGGCCATCTCCACCAGTGTGGTCAGATCCTCCCACTGAGTGGTCAGGCGCGCATACTGCTCCAGCTTGTTTTTAAGCTGCTTGGAGCGCTGCAGCACCTTCTGAGAGGTGGCAAGATCATTCCAGAAATTGGGATCGGCTGTTTTTTCCTCCAGCTCATCCACCTCGCGGCGGACGGTGTCCAGATCCAGTGCCGCGGCGAGCTTGTTGAGCTCCGGCTCCAGTGCGATAAGCTTCTGCTTGTAGCTGTCGTATTCAATAATGGGCATAGATATTCTCCATTCCAAGTAAGATGCAATTCGTTTTTTGTCAATTTTATATTATGCCATAAACGGGAGCATTCTGTAAAGGGGGAAAATGTTTTTTCTTTCCGTGGAAGATCCGGTTTTATGCGCTTGCAGGACTGCGATAAACATGTTATAATAAACAATTAGGGTCAACCTGCAGTGTTTGACCGGTGAAAAATATTTCCCTGCCACGGCGGGGCTTTGATACGTTCTGGAAGGAAAAGAAACATGAACCAGGCTCAGGCAGTTCTCGGCGAGGTGATCGCCGCTTTTGATTTTGGCGGAGAAAACGTCAGCGCGCAGCCCTTTGGCTGCGGTCATGTGAATGATACGTTTTTGATCCGCGGCAACGACGCGGACGGAAACCGTCCGGGATATGTTCTCCAGCGATTGAGTCCGGAGGCATTTAAGCATCCCGAGGAGCTGATGCGCAATGTCATTGGCATCAGCGAATACCTCTGCACAAAGATCCGCGCCGGGGGCGGCGATTGCAGCCGCGAGGCTCTGGAGTTTATCCGTCCCCGCAGCGGCGAGCTGTTTTATACGGACAGCACAGGCTGCGCGTGGCGCTCGTACCGCTATATCGACGGTGTACGCTGCTACCAGAGCGCAGATACTCCGGAGCTGTTTGCGGCATCCGGACGGGCTTTCGGACATTTTCAAAAGATGCTGGAGGAATATCCCGCTCAGACGCTGTTTGAAACCATTCCCCATTTCCACGATACGGAGGATCGCCTTGCCAAGCTCAAAGCCGCCATCGCGGAGGACAAGCTGGGACGAGCCGCCGGATGCGCGCGGGAGATCAGCTTCGCGCTGGAGCGCGCGGCGGATTGCTCGGTGGCGATGCGGGCGATGCGCGACGGCATTCTCCCCCTGCGGGTGACCCATAACGACACCAAGCTCAATAACGTGCTTTTCGATGAGGAGAGCGGCGAGGCGGTGTGCGTTATTGACCTTGACACCGTTATGCCCGGTCTGTCCATCTTTGATTTTGGTGATTCCATCCGATTCGGTGCCAACCACTGCGCTGAGGACGAAAAGGATCTCAGCCTCATGTCTCTGGATCTGGAGCTTTACGCGGCTTATGCCGCGGCGTTCGTTGAGGGTGCCGGCGGAGCGCTGACGGAGGCGGAGATCGACTATCTCCCCTGGGGCGCAAAGCTTATGACGCTGGAGTGCGGCATTCGGTTCCTCACCGATCACCTTTCCGGCGATACTTACTTCCACATCAGCCGCGAGGGGCAGAATCTTGACCGCTGCCGCACGCAGTTCAAGCTGGTGGAGGACATGGAAAACCGCTGGAATGAGATGAACGCCGTTACTGCCGGATTGAAATAATGCTTTCATAAAGGACTGCCGTAAAAAACGCGGCAGTCTTTTATTGTAACTTCATCTATTTAAATTGCATCCGTGAATTGACATGATTTTAATTAAATGGTAGAATATCTGTGTAATTCTGACAAAAAACGGAGGATCTTTACATGGATTATAGTGCGGCGCAAACAAGAATTACGGAAAAAACCGTAAAACTGCATTCGATCGCGATCCTTGTTGTCTGCGTGCTGTTCGGCGCGCTGAACTTTATGCGCTCAAACATTGGCATTGGAGCCTTTGTTTTGGGCTTTGGCATTGTGATCACGCTGCTCAGTCGGTTTCTTGCAAGCCGCGCGCCGCTCGGTGCCCGCGGTATCCTGCTGACCCAGGCAACTGTGATCGTGATCTCCGTTGCCTCCGCATCCAACGGTGAGCTGCACGCCATGTTTGCGCTGCTGGTCGGCAATATCGCCATCGGCAGCATTTATTACAGCCCCAGAAACATCCGCTTTGCGTGGATCCTGACAGATATCGCTTTGGTCATTGGCTTGATTTTCCGTGACACCATGTATGCCGGCGCTTCCACCGATCTGGTCGCCAAGGGAATCCTGGGTGTCAACGTCGGCGCGGTCATGATTTCCATTCTCGTCAAGGAGTGCATCAAGAGCATCAATGCCGCCGATGAAAAGACCCGCCAGGTAGATGAGCTGCTCACGCAGGTTCGAGCCCAGATGGAGGAAGGCGAAGCACTCAGCGCCAGACAGGCACAGGTCATGGACGAGGTTTCCGTCGTGGCAGGACATCTGGATGTTTCCAGTGTTTCCATGCGGGATATCGCCCAGCATCTGACTTCTGTTTCCACCACACAGGCGGAAACCATCTCCGGCATCCAGTCCAGCATCGACAGCTTCGCTCAGAGTACCCGCGAGTGCTTCGCCGTTGCGGAAAAGGCATCGGATGCCGCCATGCGAAGCGCAAAGATGCTGAGTGAAAACGCGGAAAATATGGATCAGATGCAGCGCGCCATGCAGGAGATCGAGGATACCTCCGCCCGCATCAGCGGCATCATCAAGGCGATCGACGACATCTCCTTTCAGACCAATATTCTCGCGCTGAACGCCGCGGTTGAGGCGGCACGCGCAGGCGCGGCGGGCAAGGGCTTTGCCGTTGTCGCTGATGAAGTCCGATCCCTTGCTACCAAGAGCGCGGAGGCAGCCAAGAACAGCGCCGCACTGATCAACGATTCCATTTCCGCTGTCCAGAGCGGCAGCCGCTACGCCCGCATTGCCGCTGAGCAGATGTCCGCTGCTATCGAATGCTCCCGCGAGAGTGAGACCTTCGCCCGAGAGATCGATCAGCTCACCGGCCAGCAGCAGGAGTCCATCGGTCTGATCCGCCGGCAGGTGGAGGAGGTTTCCGGTGTTGTGGCTGAAAACTCCCAGATGGCAGCCGAAAGTGCCGAGATCGCCAGCAGCCTTGCCGAGGAAGTTCGCCGCATGAACGCTATTGTTGCAAAATAAATCACAACGTCAAAAGAGTTCCGCTGGATTTTTAGCGGAACTCTTTTTTGTGAGTTTAAACAGTTCAACGATTTGACAGATGCGCTCCGACACCTTATAATAGTGCAAAATGCTTTGTCTAAGGAGACCGTCATGGCGAACATCATTGAGATAACAGATTTTACCGCACCGGAGCTGGATGTATATGCACGACTGACCGAGGCGCAGCTTTTGAACCGCTTTGAGCCGAAAAAGGGACAGTTTATCGCGGAAAGCCCCAAGGTCATTGAGCGGGCGCTGGATGCAGGCTGTGTGCCGCTCTCCATTCTGGTGGAGAAGAAGCATATCGCGGGTGAGGCGAAGGCTGTGATCGAGCGCTGCGGCGATATCCCGGTTTATACCGCGGAGATGGATGTGCTGACCAATCTCACCGGCTATCAGCTCACCCGCGGTCTGCTGTGCGCTATGCTTCGCCCTACGCTGAAAAGCGTGGAGGAGATCTGCCGTGACGCAACGCGCATCGTTGTGCTGGAAAGCGTGATGAACCCCACCAATGTGGGCGCGATCTTCCGCAGCGCGGCGGCACTGGGCATGGATGCCGTTGTTCTGACCCCGGGCTGCACCAATCCGCTTTACCGCCGCAGTGCCCGCGTCAGCATGGGTACTGTGTTCCAGATCCCATGGACGATTCTCAGTGAAGATATGACCCAGTGGCCTCATCCGGGCATGGACCGGCTCCGCGCTCTCGGCTTTAAGACCGTTGCCATGGCGCTGACGGATGAGTCTGTCAGTATTGACGATCCCCGGCTGATGGCGGAGGAGAAGCTTGCCATTGTTTTGGGCACCGAGGGAGACGGTCTTGCCTGCAGCACCATCGCCGACTGCGATTACACCGTGAAGATCCCCATGTCCCACGGTGTGGACTCACTGAATGTTGCCGCTGCCAGCGCGGTGGCGTTCTGGCAGTTGGGAAATCACTGACCGATACAAATTTTTCTTCCTTTCGGGGTATACTACCTCCATACGAAAGGAGGGAATTTCTCTATTCTCCCGTCCTGAATGAGCCAGCTCTC
>JAZOBV010000022.1:0-10020 GCA_045596145.1 Candidatus Pelethomonas sp. | reverse complement strand
CCCCCTCCTTAGCCTGCCGGACGGTTGACCTTCATTACGCCGGAGATCTGGTGGAGCTTGCGCGTCACCTGA
Organism: Candidatus Pelethomonas sp.; assembly: GCA_045596145.1. Classification (GTDB taxonomy): domain Bacteria; phylum Bacillota; class Clostridia; order Oscillospirales; family Oscillospiraceae; genus Pelethomonas. Next base: position 9,948 of record JAZOBV010000022.1, on the reverse strand, counting down.
TCGAGATGCTGGGCGTTCTTGACGGACAGGACGATCTGGAAAATGGCAAAGCCGTCCGCGGTGGCGGTGGCGCTCATGCTGGAAACGGGGATCTGGTGGGTGCTGAGGACAGTGGAGATCTCAATGAGCAGATTATCACGGTCCTTGGAGATGACCTCCAGTGTGGTGGAGTAGTTCTCCCGGATATCGTCGCCCCAGGAGACCTTGATCCAGCGTCCCTGGCTTGCCTCGCTCTGGCGGGAGCGGATGGCGTTGGGGCAGTCCTTGCGGTGGACGGAAACACCGTAGCCTCGGGTGATAAAGCCGACGATATCGTCGCCGGGAACAGGACTGCAGCAGCGGGAAAATTTGACCAGACAGTTGGAAAGGCCCTCCACAATAATGCCCTTTTCGCTCTTTGTGGGCACCTGCTGGGGCTTTGCTGCCTCCTTGGCAGCGTTGTCCTCCAGAAGCTTGGACGCCGCCAGCTTGTTCATGCGGATCAGCTCGTCCTTCACGCGGTTGACCGCCTTGACGGCGGTAAAGCCGCCGTAGCCGATGGCGGCGTACATCTCGTCCAGCGTCTTGAAGGGGAGGTGCTGCATGATGGAGGAGAGAACATCCGGCGCGGTGAACTGTGCCATAGTCAGACCCGCGTGCTTGAGCTCGGACTCAAAGGAGGAGCGGCCGTGGGCAATGTTCTCCTCCCGGCGTTCCTTCTTGAACCACTGGCGGATCTTGCTGCGTGCCTCGCTGCTCTGAGCGATCTTGACCCAGTCACGGCTGGGACCGTGGGCGGATTTGGAAGTGTTGATCTCCACAATGTCGCCGTTGTGGAGCGTGTAGTCAAAGCCGACCATGCGGCCATTGTCCTTGGCGCCCACCATAGAGTTTCCGATGGCGCTGTGGATGGAATAGGCAAAGTCGATGGGAGTGGCTCCGGCGGGGAGGTTGATAACATCGCCCCGGGGGGTGAAGACAAAGACCTCGTCGGAGAACATGTCGATCTTCAGGCTGTGGATAAAGTCCTCCGCGTCCGCGTCTTCCTGGTTTTCCAGCAGGCGGCGGATCCACTCATAGCCCTGCTCGTCGCCATCGCCCTGACCGCCCTGCTTATACTTCCAGTGGGCGGCGACACCGTATTCCGCGATGGCGTGCATGTCGTAGGTGCGGATCTGCACCTCGAAGGGGATGCCGTCCTCACCGATGACGGTGGTGTGCAGAGACTGGTACATGTTGGGCTTGGGGGTGGCGATATAGTCCTTGAAGCGACCCAGAATGGGCTTGTACAGATCGTGGATCACGCCCAGAACATTGTAGCAATCCGCCACGGTATCCACCAGAACACGGAAGGCAAAGAGGTCATAGACCTCCTCCAGCGTCTTGTTCTGACCGTACATCTTGCGGTAGATGCTGTAGGGGTGCTTGACACGGCCGTATACCGTGCTGTTGGGGATGCGCAGCTCATCCATGCGGGAGATGATCTGGTTCTGGATGGACTCCATGAATTTATCGTGCTGCGCGCTTTCGTTCTGAAGCTTGTTGATGATGTCGTTATAGGCAACGGCATCCAGATATTTGAGGGAGAGGTCCTCCAGCTCCCATTTCATCTTCTGCATACCGAGACGGTGGGCGATGGGGGCGTAGATCTCCATAGTCTCAAACGCCTTTTTCTTCTGCTTCTCCGGCGTCTGATATTCCATAGTGCGCATATTGTGCAGGCGGTCAGCGATCTTGATGAGGATAACGCGGATGTCCTTGCTCATGGCAAAGAGCATCTTGCGTAAGTTTTCCATCTGCTCCTCTTCCATGGTACTGTATTGCACACGGGTCAGCTTGGTGACACCGTCAACGATATCCGCAACGGTGACGCCAAAGAGCTTGGCAACCTCGTCGTAGGTGCTGTCCGTGTCCTCAATGCAGTCGTGGAGCAGGGCGGCGATGATGGACTCGCTGTCCAGCCGCAGCTCGGCAACGATCTGCGCTACATGGAGCGGGTGGGTGATATAAGGGGTGCCGTCCTTGCGAAGCTGGGAACCATGGTGGGAATTGGCGTATTCGTAGGCGGCACGGATCTGAGCAAAGTCGGCGGAGATGTTATACCCCCGAATCGTTTTTTCCAGATGCTGATAGCGTTCCTCTACAGATACCATGCTTCAGCAACCTCCTTTCAGATGTTGTGCAATGGTTTGGCGGAGCTTTATCACATAGGTGCTTTCCTCCAGATCGGCGCGGCGGCCGGGAATAGAGCGAAGGGAGAGAATATCGTCCTTCCGCTCTACAGCGAGAAGTCCTCTTTCGGTGAAGACCTCGATGCCCACGGCGGCACGCAGAAAGGTGTCTGTTCCGTTTAGAGCGGATGCCAGACGCCGGAGGGCGGGCAGGCGGGAGTCCTCGGTGTACTCCTCCTGCTCTATGGAAAGAATGGCGCGCCAGAGGGCGACAAACTGCTCACGCTCGGGCAGGAGGCGGTACGCCTCGGCACTGCTGATGCTGCCGCCGCAGGTCATGCGCCGGGCAAGCTCCAGACACTCCTGCTCCCGCTGGCTGGGTACGACGGAGGGGCGGAGGTCGATCATTTGAAGCTGCACGCTGCTCGTGCCGCGAAACTCATTGATTTGCAGGTAAAATGCCGCGTCCACCCGGCTGCCGGGAACAAGTCCGCAGTCTTCGGCGGTGGTGCAGAAGAAAATGGCATCGAAATGACGCCCGCCCTTGCTCAGACGCAGCTTCAAATGGCGGTTCTGTCCCACATTCTGAAGTCCCTCCACCTTGAGATCCATCAGTGCGAAGACCGGACGGGTATTTCCTGATCCGTAGGGTTCCAGACGGGAGAGAGCATTGATCTCATCAATGGTGAGATCCTCCGGCTGCTGCACGATCACATCAAGCTCCAGCGAGGAAACCGGTTTTTTGCCGCCCAGATAGTCGCAGACGCAGCGGTTCATGCGCTCCCGGAAGGCGGGGATATCTTTTTCTAAAATATTGAAGCCGGCGGCAAGCTCATGTCCGCCAAAGTCGGAGAGCAGATCGGAGCAGGACTCCAGCGCGGCAAACAGGTTGAAGCCGCCGTAGCTGCGGCAGGAGCCCTTGCCCTTGCCGTTTTGCAGGTGGATCATAAAACTGGGGCAGGAGTACTTTTCGCACAGGCGGGAGGCGACGATGCCCACCACGCCCTGATGCCAGACATCGCTGGCGAGCACCAGCGCATGGCGCTGGTCGGCGGGGAGAGCTTCCAGCTGCTCGATCGCCTGAGCGAAGATATCCTGCTCCACCGCCTGCCGCTCACGGTTCAGATCGCATAGCTCGCGGGCGAGAAGCTCTGCCCGGGCGCAGTCATCTGTGAGAAGAAGGTCGGCGGCAAGCTCTGCCTGCCCCATACGCCCGGCGGCGTTGATGCGGGGTGCGAGGATGTAGCCGATCTGGATGGAGGTGATCTCCTTGTCCCACAGGCATGTCTCCTTCAGCAGGGTGCGCAGGCCGATAAACTGCGTGTCAGTAATGGTAGAGAGACCGCGGTGGACAATGGTGCGGTTCTCATCGCTCATTTTCATGACATCGGCAACGGTGCCGATGGCGGCGAGGGTGCAGTAGCGCCCCAGAAGCTCCTCCTCGTGTCCTCTGCCCAGTGCCAGCACCAGCTTGAGAGCGACACCCACGCCTGCAAGGTGCTTGAAGGGGTAGGGGCAATCGCTGCGCTTCGGATCAACAACTGCCACGGCATCGGGCAGGATGTCCTTGCACTCGTGGTGGTCGGTGATGACCAGATCCAGCCCGATCTCCCGGGCAAACAGAACCTCTTCAACGCCTGTAATGCCGCAGTCCACAGTGATGACAAGGGAAACCCCCTGATCCCGGAGGTTTTGCAGCGCGTCCTTTCCCAGTCCGTAGCCGTCCTCAATGCGGCGGGGGATAAATTTCAAGCAATCGGCTCCCAGCGACCGGAGATAATGCACCAGCAGCACAGTGGCTGTGATGCCATCCACATCGTAATCGCCGAAGACGGCGATTTTTTCACCAAGCTCCAGCGCGCGGCGAATTCGCGCCACAGCCTTGTCCATATCCTTCAGGAGCAAGGGGTCGTTCAGCTTGAGCTGGTCGCGCATCAGCAGGGTGTGCGCCTCATCCGGCGTGACGCCGCGGGACGCCAGCACAGCCGCCAGCAGACCGGGATACCCCGCCTCACGCAGCTGCTTTGCCGCTTCACGGTCATAGCTGCCGCCGTTCCATCTGGCGTATTTCATCGGGCATCCCTCCTTTTTTCAGAATAGTGTGCATTTTCCGCAAAGGGTTACAATACACCAAATTAACTCATTTATTATAACAAAAAAAGTGAAAAAGGTAAAGGGGGAGTTTTGAGCCCGTTCGAGAAATACCGCAATTTGACGCGGCGGGGAAAATCTGATACAATACTTTGCATATCTTTCGATGCAAGGAGACCATTATGAAGAAAAAAATCCTGTCGGCGCTGCTCGCGGCGGCGCTGTGTGTGACGCTGATGCCCGGCGCTTTCGCGGCAGGCACGGTATACAGCGATGTTCCTGCCGATCACTGGTCGGTGCCGGGCATTGAACGCGCTACGGAGCTTGGGATATTCAACGGCGTGGGGGAAGACCGATTCGGCTTTGGCCAGTCCATCAGCCGCGCGGCGTTTGTGACCGCGCTGGTGCGCCTGTTCGGCTGGGAGAGCGTCGTGCCGGAAAAAGCCACCTTTGCGGACGTTGCGCCCGGTCAGTGGTATTACAGCGCGGTGGAGACCGCCGCGGCAAACGGCGCTGTGCCTGTGGCATCCAAAAATTTTCGCCCCGAGGAGGCACTTGGACGCGGTGAAATGGCGGCGCTGCTGATGCGCGCGCTGGGATACACCTCCCTCGCGGGAACAGTCAGCAATGATGGCTGCCCCTTTTCTGATGTGACGGCAAACAAGGGCTTTATCACCATGGCGTATCACATGGGGATCATCTCCGGAATGGGGGATGGAACCTTCGCACCCAATGCTGCTGCCACCCGTGAGCAGGCGGCAGTGATCCTTGTCCGTCTCTACGACCGCTTGAACGCGGAAAGCACCGAGCTTTCTTCGACAAATGGGTGGACGGAGCTGCGAGTCGATACGCCGAGGGCGGAGGAGGGAAGCGAGCTGCCTACCACGCCTCTTGAGCCCATCGCCGCGCTCTATAACGAACTGCGGGAGCTGAAGGAGAGCGGTGAGGACATGAGCGGCGTGGTGCTGGTGCTGTGTGCCGGCGGCGTGAGGACCATTGTTTCCAACGAGGGGAAGATCGTTTCCAGTGAAAAAATCACCGAAAGCCAGGTCAAGCGGGTTTTTGAGCGATACAGCGCCCGCACATACTATTCGGAGCGGTATGAAAGCGCTTACTGCGTCTACGAGCCCAACTTTTATCAAACGGTGACGGTGTGGTATCAAAGCGAGGAAAGCCTGGCGGTGAAGCTGCAGCTTGCCCGCATGTTTGGCGTGACGAACTATGTTCTGGAGTAAATGGTCTGAGCTTTCGGTGATGCGAAAGCGATATACGGTCAAGCTCATGGGCAGGTGCGCGATCTTTATCGCCTGTGTGCTGATGGTCCTTTTTCGCCCGGAGGAGATGAATATCCTGCGGGGAGCGGCGTTCTTTGAGCGGTTTTCTGTCCTGCATCTTCTGTGGCTCCTGTGGGTTGCGGATATGCTCGAGCAGCTCATTCCTATGAGAAAAAAGATCCCCATCGGGTCGCAGAAGCTCTTCAAGCTGCGGTTTCGCCCGGTTCGGCATTGCATCGACCGGGAAAAGATCCGGCGTTACGCAGTCAACACCACACGCTCGGCATATAAGGTCATGCTGCTCTGGGTAGCGCTCCTGTGCGTGATCGGTGTGCTGCATCACAAGGACATTCTGAGCGACAGTGCCCTGTTTCTTATCAGCACCGCGTTCTATGTGTGCGATCTGATCTGCGTTCTTATCTGGTGTCCGTTCCGTCTGATGATGAAAAACCGCTGCTGCACGACCTGTCGTATCTTCAACTGGGATCACCTGATGATGTTTACGCCCATGATGTTCATCAACGGCTTTTTCCCGCTTTCGCTGGTGATTCTTGCCGTAGCGGCGTGGCTGATGTGGGAGCTGTTTGTGCTGCTGTACCCCGAACGTTTCTGGGAGGGGTCCAATGAAGCACTGAAATGCTCGGCGTGTACCGATAAGCTGTGCGCCCAGTATTGCCGCAAATTGAGGGATTAAAATCAGATAAAAAGAAAATACTAACGGCTGAGGAAAATCCTCAGCCGTTAGTATTTTCTTCGGTATGCCCGGAAAGCCATTCGAGACAGGCGTTGATATAAATCAAATGGGAGACGGCAATGACGCCGCTGCGCAGCATTTCCTTCTGCACCGAGGATGTTACGCCGATATCCTCCACCGTTTCTGTGATGCCGAAGCGGTGCTTCAGAATGTTCTCCATTTCCATGCAGAAGTAGTCGTACGCCGTCTGGTCGGAGTAGATATTTCTCTGAAGTGTGAACAGGTGGTTGATATGCTCCAGTGACAGGGCGGATTTCAGCACCGTGATGGAGATCAGATGGGCGATCTGGTCAGCGTAATACTGCTTTTTGACAGGATGAGATACCAGTTCCATTTTCACATAGTTACGGATCATGGAGCTGGTCACTTCAAGGCATCCCAGAGGGGCAAGACACTGGTTGATATATTTGGTTGTCTGCTCCAGATAGAGCCCCATGTCGGGCAGCTCGTCGTATCTGGGCAGGTGGAAGGGCGCTATCCGGTCAGCCAGAGCGCGTTTCATTTTCGTATTCATGCTTTCATTATAGTTTGTTGTAAAAAAATGTCAAGATACCCTTTGACGGGTTTATGAAAAATCTTTAACGGGGTATCAAATATAGCAAGGGGACTGCTGGCAGCAGTCCCCTTGTGCGTTGGTTTTATTGTTGTTCGGTAGTGATCCTGTGCGGACAGGTGTAGACCGTGAAGGAGTCTTCCCGCGCGAAGCCGATGAGGGTAATGCCCTGCTCCCCGGCAACGCGGCAGGCGTGATCTGTGGGCGCCCCCCGGGCGATGACCACGCTGCATCCCATTTTGACCGCCTTGCAGATGATCTCCCCCGGTACTCTGCCGCTGAAGACCAGACAGCTCCCCGCCATGGGGATGTGCTGCGTAAGGCAGCTTCCCGCCAGCTTGTCGATGGCGGCGTGGCGGCTGACATCCTCCTCGTAGGCAAGAAATTTTCCGTTTCCCGCGAGAGCGGCACAGTGGACGCCGCCTGTCCTGCGGAACAGCCGGGAGCGATCCTCCAGCATCTCCGCCAGACGGATCACTTCGGAGGCAGACAGCGTGGTTTCCGCTTCAACGGGGCGGTGGCTTGAATGCGTTTTTTTTCGCGTCACAACAGTGATCGCTCCGGTTTTATCCGAAATTTCCAGAGAAAGAATATCGTCCGCACTTTCGATGATGCCCTGCATGTAAAGAGAGCCGATCGCAGCCTGACGAACGCCCCACGGGGAGCAGGAAAGCCGCCCTGCGGGGAGGTCGTCTGCCGTGATGCGGCAGGCGACCTCCTCCACAAGCTCGCGCTCCTCCTCACAGAGCGCACCCGCGCGAAAAACGGTGACCCGGCGGGTGACGGAGCCAGTGTGAGTCTTATTCTCCACAGCAGCCGCAAATCTTTTCGACCTTCACCGCGCAGACCTTGTACTCAGGCGTGCTGGAGATGGAGTCGAGTGCGTCGATGGTCAGCCAGTTGGCACCGTCCACATAGTGGAAGGGCATCCAGACCTCGCCCTCGCGGGTCTTGTCGGACACGCGGGCCTCGGCGGTGATCTTACCGCGGCGGGAGGATACGGCGACGGTCTCGCCGTTCTTAATGCCCAGCTTTGCGGCATCGGCGGTGTGGATCTCAACGAAGTTTCCGTTTGCGATCTCAAGGATACCGGCGGTCTTGTCGGTCATGGCGCAGGCGTTATAGTGTTCCAGAATACGGCCTGTGATCATAGTGAGGGGATATGTCTCGTCGGGCAGCTCCGTGGATGCCTTGTAGGCGGCGGGACGGAAGTAGCCCAGACCACGGGCGAACTTGCCCACGTGCATGATGGGCGTGCCGGGATGGTCGGGAGCGGGGCAGGGCCACTGCAAACCACGTCCGCCGACCTCCTCGCTGTCAAGGCGAGCGTGGCTGATGCCGCCAAAGGAGGGAGTGACAGAGGCAATCTCGTCCATGATCTCGGCGGGGGTCAGATGGGGCTGGGGATAGCCCATACGGTTCATGATCTCGGTGAAGATCCAGGTATCGGGCTTTGCCTCACCCTCGATGGTGACAGCCTTGCGCACGCGCTGGACGCGGCGCTCGGTGTTGGTAAAGGTGCCCTCCTTCTCGGCGTAGGAGATGCCGGGGAGGATGACATCGGCGTACTTGGCGGTCTCGGTCATAAAGAGATCGTCCACCACGAAGAAATCAAGGCTCTGGAGGCACTTGATGACATGGGCAGTGTTGGGATCGGTGCGGACGGGGTCCTCACCGAAGATGAACAGACCGCGGATCTCTTTGGAGAGCATCTTGGGGAAGCAGTCGGTGGCCTTGGTACCGATAGTGGGATTCAGACTGGTGTTCCATGCCTTCTCAAACTTGTCAAGAATGCCCTCACGGTCAATGTTCTGGTAGCCGGGGAACTGGTTGGGGGCGGCGCCCATGTCGCAGGCACCCTGCACATTGTTCTGACCGCGGATGGGGTTCACGCCGCAGCCGGGACGACCCAGCTTGCCCACCATCATGGCGAGGTTGGAAAGGCTCATAACACCCTCAGTACCGGTATGGTGCTCGGTGACGCCCAGACAGTACATAATGGGGGCACGGTCCACAGTGGCGTAGATGCGGGCGGCCTCGCGGAGCTTGTCGGCATCGATGCCGCAGATCTCAGCGACGCGCTCGGGGGTGTAGTCCTTCACCATTTCGCGCATGGCGTCGAAGTTCTCGGTGCGTTCGCGGACAAATTCCGCGTTATAGAGACCCTCCTCGATAATAACGTGCATCATGCCGTTGGCAAATGCCACGTTGGTACCGGGGCGGAGCTTGAGGTGGATATCAGCGTTTTTGGCAAGGTCGATCTCGCGGGGGTCGGCTACGATGAGCTTCGCGCCGCGCTCGACTGCCTGGCGAACCTGCATACCCAGCACGGGGTGTGCGTGTTCGGGGTTGGAGCCCACCAGCAGAATAGCGTCGGACTCACGGGTAATATCAGCAATGGTGTTCGTCATGGCACCGCTGCCCAGTGTTGTTGCCAGACCGGCAACTGTGGGGGCGTGTCAGACTCGTGCGCAGTTATCGGTATTATTGCTGTAGAAAGCGGTGCGGACCATTTTCTGCAGCATATACACATCCTCGTTGCAGGCACGGGAACATGCAAAACCAGCCAGCGCTTCTCCTCCGTAAGATTTTTTGATCTCGGTGAACTTGCTTGCCACCAGATCCAGCGCCTCATCCCAGGAGGCGCGCTCGAATTCACCGGTTTCCCTGTTCTTGATGAGAGGATGGCGGATACGGGCATCGCAGTCCACAAAGTCAAAGGAGCTGCTGCGTCCCTTGACGCACAGAAGGCTGTGGTTGGAGGGTCCGTCGGCACCCTCGCAGTCCACGATCTTGCCGTTCTTTACGATCAGATCCATCTGGCAGCCAACGGCGCAGTGGGGGCAGGTGGTACGCACGCGCTTGGTCTCCCAGGGACGGTAGTTTTTCTTGCGCTTTTCCACCAGCGCGCCGGTGGGACATGCTTGGGCGCAGTTGCCGCAGGACTCGCAGAGATTTTCCTTCCAGTCCGCGCCGAAGGGGGCGTGGATCAGGGTGTAGCCGCCGGCATTGCCCATAGTGATGGCGTGTCTTCCGGTGGCGTGGGCGCAGGTCATCACACAGCGCTGGCAGTGGATGCACTTGTTGGGGTCATAGCTGAGGAAGGGGTGGTCGTACACCTTCTGA